>CAZPOZ010000393.1:0-3754 GCA_964588235.1 uncultured Planctomycetales bacterium | reverse complement strand
CCCTCGAGCAGGCCACGGGCCTGGTGAACGCCGAGGCCGACCCGCTCGGGCCGGCCGGCCTGGCCTTCGCCCGGGGGTACGTGAGCTCGCGCGCCGGCCGGCACGCCGCCGCCATCGACGCCTACGAGGAGTCCGCTCGGCGCTACGCCGCCCTGGGCTGGGCCAAGGGCGAAGGCGATGCGCTGCAGAACCTCGGCGGGCTGCACTACGTGCTCGGCGACTACGCGCAGGCGAAGGAGCTGCAGGAGCGCGCGCTCCGGCTGGCCGAGCGTGCCGGAGACGTCCACCTGCGCGAGATGGCGCTGGGCAACCTGGCGAGCACCTACCTGCGCCTGGGCGACGTGGAGGGGGCTCTCCAGCGACTGGAGGCCGCGCGGGCGTCGGGGGAGGCGCGCAAGGACCGTGCGGCCGTGGCGCGCGCCGTGGGCAACCTGGGCGTGGTCCACTCCGAGAAGGGCGACTACGCCCGCGCGCTCGAGCTGCACCTGGAGTCGGTGCCGCTGTTCCGCGCCCTGGCCAACGCCTACGACGCCGTGCTGGCGCAGACGAGCGTCGCGGGGTGCTACCTCAAGCTGGGCCGTCTCGAGGAGGCCGAGCGGGCGGCGACGGCGGCCTTGAAGGAGGCCGAGGCGCTGCGCGCCCGGCCCCTGGTCGTCTCGGCCCTGAACTGGATGGCCTGGGTGAAGGAGGCGCGCGGCGACGCGCGCGCCGTGCTGCCCCTGGCCCGGCGGGCCCTGGAGGAGGACGCCCTGCTGGTGCGGGGCCTCTCCGACGAGGAGGGCGCGCGGGCCCGCAGCCGGGTGGGCGCGCCCCGCGGCGCGGGCGCGGCCGCGGCCTTCGCGCTCAAGGACGCCGCCGCGCTGTCGTGGTTCCTCGAGCAGGGCCGCGCCGGCGCCCTGCGCGAGGCGCTGGCCGTGCGGGGCGCGGCCCGCGAGTCGAGCCTGCCGCCCGAGCTCCTGGCGGAGGAGGTCACGGCCCGCCGGGAGGAGGGCCGGGCCGTGACCGCGCTGCGACGCGCGTTGGCTCGCGGAGAGATCAAGCAGGTGCCCGCCCTGCAGCGCGAGGCCGACGCCGCCACGGGCCGCGTGCGGGTCGCGGTGGAGTCGATCCGGCGCAAGGCCAACCTGTCGGCCGCGCTCGAGCACCCGACCGCAGACCCCCTGGACGTCATCCGCAAGCGGCTCGCGCCCGGGGAGGCGCTCGTCACCTACGGCGTCTACGAGCTGGGATCCGTCGCCCTGGTCGTCGAGCCTTCCGGGGCGCGCCTGATCGACCTGGGGAAGACGGCGACCCTGGACGCGGCCCTCTCCGCCGCGCTCGCGCCCGACGCCGACGACGTGCCGCTGCTCGCCGAGGAGGCCGTGGCGGCGCTCCGCAGGGCGCTCGTGGCCCCGCTCGCGCTGGGCGCCGCGGTCAAGCGTGTGCTCGTCTCACCCGACGGCGAGCTGGCCTTCGTGCCCTTCGCCTTGCTGCTCGGCGAGCGCGAGGTGGTGCTCGTGCCTTCCGGCACGCTGCTCGGCGCGCTGCTGCCCGAGGCGCCCGAACGCGGCGAAGGCGTGCTGGCGCTGGGCGACCCCGTCTACCGGGAGGGCCGGGGCGGCGGGCTCCGGAGCGGGCGCTTCAAGCTGCAGGCCCTGCCCTCGACCCGCGAGGAGGCCCTGGCGGTGGGGACGAAGACCCTGCTGGGGGCCGAGGCCACCGAGGCGGGGCTGCGCGAGGCCCTGGCCGCGCGGCCCCGCTGGCGCGCCGTTCACCTGGCCTGCCACGGGCTGGTCGATGGGGAGCGCCCGTTGCAGTCGGCGCTGGCGCTCACCCCCGCCGAGCCCGACGACGGCTTCTTCAGCGTGGCGGAGATCCTGCGCTCGCGCGTGGAGGCCGACCTCGTGGTGCTGTCGGCCTGCCAGACGGGCCTGGGGGCCGTGCGCCGCGGCGAGGGGGTGATGGGGCTCACGCGCGCCTTCCTCTGCGCCGGGTCGCCGCGGGTGCTGTGCTCGCTCTGGCCCGTGGACGACGAGGCCACGGCGGCGCTGATGGCCGCGTTCTACGAGGCCTGGCACCCGAAGGCCGGTGGCGCGGGGCTCCTGCCCCCGGCGGCCCTGCGTCGCGCGCAGGAGCGTGTGCGCCAGGACCCGCGCTGGACGCAACCGAAGTTCTGGGCCGCGTGGACCCTGTGGGGCGTGCCGCGCTGACCGCTCGAGGCCCGACCTCCCCGGCCGCGCGGCTCCACGGGGTCAGCGCACGCGGCGTCCGTCCTTCACCACGACGCGCCCCGCCACCAGCACGGTCGAGACCAGGTTCGTGCCCAGCCGGTAGGGCAGGAACAGGTACGAGGGCGCGTCGAGCACGATCAGGTCGGCCGGCCGCCCGACCGCGATGCGTCCGGCGCGCGCCCCCTCGCCGATGGCGCAGGCGGCGTTGCGCGTGATCCCCACGAGCGCCTCCTCGGGCGTCAGGCGCAGCAGCGCGCCGCCGAGGGCGGCCACGAGCGAGAGGTTCTCGGTGGGGGCGGAGCCGGGGTTGAAGTCGCTGGCCAGCGCCACGGCGCAGCCGGCGGCGAGCATCGCGCGCGCGTCGGGCAGGCGCGGGAGGCGCAGGAACAGGCAGGTGGCGGGCAGCAGGACGGGCGCCACGCCGGCCCGGGCCAGCGCGCGGATGCCCGCCGGCCCCGTGCCGCCCAGGTGCTCGGCGGAGACGGCGCCCACCTGCGCTGCCAGCCGCGCGCCGCCGCCGTCGCGGAACTCGTCGGCGTGCACCTTGGCCCGCAGGCCCAGCCGGGCGGCCGCCCGGAGGATGCGCCGCCCTTCCGCGACGGTGAAGGCGCCGTCCTCGACGAACACGTCGCAGAAGCGCGCCAGGCGCCGGCGCGCGACGCGCGGGAGCATCTCCTGGACGACCTCGTCCACGTAGGCGCGGCGGCGGCCGCGGTGCTCGGCCGGCAGCGCGTGGGCGCCCAGGAAGGTGGGCACGACCCGCACGGGGTGCCCGCGGGCGGCCAGGCGCAGGGCCTCGAGGCTGTCGAGCTCGGCGCGGGTGCTGAGCCCGTAGCCGCTCTTGGCCTCGACCGTGGTGGTGCCGTGGAGCAGCATGCGGTCGAGCCGTCCGCGAACGCCCAGGGCCAGCGCCGTGACGGGCGTCTCGCGCGTGGCGCGCGCGCTGGCCAGGATGCCGCCGCCCGCCGCCAGGATCTCCTCGTAGCCGGCGCCCCGGCAGCGCTGCGCGAACTCGTGCTCGCGCATGCGGGCGAAGACGGGGTGCGTGTGGGCGTCCACGAGGCCGGGCAGCAGGCAGCGTCCGTCGAGGTCGAGCCGGCGTCGCGGGCGCAGCCGCCGGCGCAGCGCGTCGGTGGGGCCCACGGCGACCACCTTCCCTCCCCGCACGGCCACCGCCCCGTCCTCGACGACGTGCAGCTCGTTGCTCGCCGCGACCCCGCGCTTGGGGCCGGGTCGCCCGTCGTCGAGGGTCACCACCTGAGCGGCGCCTTCCAGCAGCAGGTCGCAGGCGGGCATGGGGCCTCCGGGGCGGGATCAGCTGCGGGGCCTCAGCCCCGCCGCGGGCATGTGGACGCCCTTGGCCTTGGCGAACACCTGCGCCGCGTCGTAGCCGGCGTCGGCGTGGCGCACCACGCCCAGGCCCGGGTCGGCCGTCAGCGTGCGCTCCAGCCGCCGCGCCGCCTCCGGCGTGCCGTCGGCCACGATCACCTGGCCGGCGTGCACGCTGTTGCCCATCCCCACGCCCCCGCCGTGGTGCAGCGACA
>CAZPOZ010000392.1:0-3760 GCA_964588235.1 uncultured Planctomycetales bacterium | reverse complement strand
GTCGTCATCGGCCTTCCGCTACCGGCCCAGCGCGCCGGTCGCTTGGGCACGGCCTCTGGAGGCCCTCCGTAGGCCCGTCCGCGGGAGAGGTCTCGCCCTCCGAAGGGCCCTCCCCCTGGCTTGGTGGCCTTGCGTATGAGCGGCGGCTGGGCCGAAGTGCTGCCGCGGCTGCCGGGCCGCGCGGGGACGGGGGTCCTCGACTGGCTGCTGCTGCCGCTGTGGCCGCTGCGGGCGGCCTGGGCCCTGCTGCTGCGCCTGGCGTTCGGCCCGCCCTCGGGCTACGGCGCGGTGACGCTGCGGCGGCTCGTGCGCCGCAGCCTGGTCTCGCACCCGGTGCGGGCCGGCCTGACGGTCTCCGCGGTGGGGGTGGGCATCTTCCTCTACTGCTTCCTGACCTCGATCGTGGGCAGCCTGGACGCGGCCGTGAAGGCCGTGGCCGGCAACCGCATCGTCGTGGGCAGCGCCGTGAGCCTGTTCCAGTCGCTGCCCACGACCGCGCGCTACCTCGACGGCATCCGCGAGATGCCCGGCGTGGCGGCGCTGACGCGCTTCACCTGGTTCGGGGGCGTCTACCCCGACGAGAACGCGCCGGCGCCGCAGTTCGGCGTCGACCCCGAGCAGCTGCTCTCGAACTACCCCGAGGTGCAGATCCCGCCGGAGCAGGCCAAGGCCTGGTTCGACGACCGCAAGGGCTGCGTGATCGGGCGCCTGCTGGCCGAGAGGAAGGGCCTCAAGGTGGGCGACCAGGTGGTGCTGCGCGGCACGATCTACCCGCGGGTGGACGGCGCCCCCTGGACCTTCAATGTGCGGGGCATCTACTCGAGCACGAAGGCCAACGTGGACGAGGTCACGCTGCACTTCCACTGGTCGTACCTGGACCAGACGCTGGAGGCCGGCGAGTGCTACGGCCCGCGGGGCACGAGCGTCTACCTCGTGCGGCTGTCCGAGGGCTGGCGCGGCGAGGACGTGGCCGCGGCCATCGACCGGATGTACGAGA
Source organism: uncultured Planctomycetales bacterium (assembly GCA_964588235.1). GTDB lineage: Bacteria > Planctomycetota > PLA2 > PLA2 > JAEUHO01 > CAZPOZ01. The sequence continues at coordinate 2,763 of CAZPOZ010000392.1, read as the reverse complement.
AGGGCCCGCAGCGCACGCGCACGCAGACCGAGGCCGCCTTCCAGGCCTCCTGGATCAGCATGCTGGGCAACCTGCCGACCTTCCTGGGGATGATCGGCGGCGCGGTCGTGGTGGCCCTGCTCTTCGGCGTGATCAACACGATGACGCTGGCGGCGCGCGAGCGCGTGCGCACGATGGGCATCCTCAAGGCGCTGGGCTTCGAGGACCGCGTGCCGGTGCGGCTCTACCTGCTGGAGGCGCTGCTGCTCGTGGGGCTGGGCGGGGGGCTGGGGATCGCGCTGGCCTGGGGGCTGCAGGAGCAGTTCCAGGGGGCCTTCGCGCAGTTCATCCCGCAGTACTTCGTCAGCGCCGACACGATGGTCACGGCGGCGCTGATCTGCCTCTCGATCGCCACGTTGGCGGGGCTCATCCCGGCGGTGCGGGCGGCGCGGCTCAAGGCGGTGGAGGCGCTGCGCACATGAGGCCCCAGGGCACGAGGACGGGTGCCGCAAGGCGCGTGCGGCGCGCTGGAGCCGGGCGCTCAGGCCGCTTCCTCCTCCGTGCGCAGGCCGCAGGCGCGTCGTCGTCGTCATCGGCCTTCCGCTACCGGCCCGGCGCGCCGGTTGCCTGGGCACGGTCCCCGGAGACCCTGCGCAGGCCGGTCCGCGGGCGGGGACTCGCCCTCCGAAGGGCCGTACCCCCAGGTGGGTGGCGATGAGCGTGCTCTCCCTTCGTGGCCTGATCCCCTGGTCCTACCCGCTGCGCAGCCTGCGCGTGCGCTGGTCGTCGTCGGCGTTCAGCGCGGTGGGCATCGCCATGACGGTGGCGGTGCTCTGCGGCATCTTCGCCCTGCGCAACGGCTTCGACTCGCTCTTCAGCGCGACGGGGGCCGACGACGTGGTGGTGTTCCTCCGGCCCGGGGCGACGAGCGAGGGCGAGAGCGGCATCCCGCTGGACCGCGTGCAGAAGTTCAAGCGCGAGATCCCGGAGGTGGCGCAGGGGGGCGACGGTCTGCCCCTGGCCGCGGCCGAGTCGTTCCTGGCGCTCTACCTGGACCGCGTGGACGGGCTGGGGCAGGTGAACGTGCCCATCCGCGGGATCGAGGAGGCCTCGCTGAGGATCCACGGGGGGCGGCTCAGGATCGTGGCGGGGCGGCCGCTGGCCTTCGGGGCCAACGAGATCCTGGTGGGGCTGCCGACCTCGAGGCGCATCCGCAACTGCACGCTGGGCGAGAAGCTGCTGGTGAACACGACCGAGTTCGAGGTCGTGGGCATCTTCGACTACGACGGCGCCTACCGGGCCGAGATCTGGGGCGACGTGGAGCGCATCCAGCGGGCGCTGGAGCGCGACTTCTACCAGCGCGTGCTGGCGCGGGTGAAGCCGGGCACCGACGTGGCGGCGCTGGCCGAGCGGCTGAAGGACGACCGGCAGCTGGGCAGCCTGGTGCTGAGCGAGCGGGCCTACTTCGCCACGCAGACGAACCTGTTGGGCACGGTGCTGGTGTTCCTGGGCGTGTTCCTCACGGCGGTGCTGGGGGTGGCGGCGGTGCTGGGGGCCACGAACACGATGCTGGCCTCGATCGGGGCGCGCACGCGGGAGGTGGGCATCCTGCGGGCGATCGGCTTCCGCGAGGGCTCGGTGATGCTGGCCTTCCTGATCGAGGCGGCGCTGGTGGGGCTGGCGGGGGGGCTCTTGGGCTGCCTGCTGGTGCTGCCGCTGGACGGCCTCGAGACGGGCACGATGAACTGGAACTCGTTCACCGAGACCTCGTTCGCCTTCCGCGTGGACGCGCGGTTGCTGTTGACGGCGGTGACGATCGCGGTGGTGTTGGGCGTGCTGGGGGGGCTGGTGCCCGCCTGGCGCGCGGCGCGCATGAAGCCCGTCGAGGCGCTGCGGCGGTCGTAGGGGGGGCCGGCGGGCGGACCCGCGGGCGCGTATCTCGTGCGGTTCCGTGCGACTCTGCGTCAGACACCGAGCAGCGGGGAGCCTCGCGCCCACGTGGGGTCGTGGGACGGCACCCACCGGAGCCAGAGGTGAAGTGGTGAAGTCACCTAGCCGTGACCGGCCTGGCGAGACGGAAGCCCAGGAAGTCGTGCCGGTCGGAGGGGACGATCCTCCAGCGGAAGGCGGAGCGCAGGAACCGCGCGCCGTAGCTCCACCCGCCCCCGCGGCCGACGCGGCCGGCGGCGCGGGGACTGTCGATCCACGCGCTCCCGTCCGTCGGCGCACCCTTGTAGTCGCTGTGGTAGTCGTCCGCGCACCACTCCCACACGTTGCCGTGCATGTCGTACAGCCCCCACGGGTTGGGCTGCTTCTCGCCCACCGGGTGCGTCTGACTCCCGCTGTTCCCGTCGAACCAGGCGTACTCCGGCAGCCGCGACTCGTCGTCCCCGAACGACCAGCGCGTGCTCGTCCCCGCCCGCGCCGCATGCTCCCACTCCGCCTCGCTCGGCAGACGGTAGCCCTTCTCCTTCCCCCGACCGTTCAACCACCGCGCGAACGCCTCCGCGTCCTCGTGGCTCACACGCTCCACCGGCTGCGTAGGACCGTCGAACCTCCCGTCGTGGTCCGCCTTGAACCGCTTGTACTGCGCGTTCGTCACCTCCGTCACCGACAGGTAGTACGACTGCAGCGTCACCCGGTGCACCGGGCCTTCGTCGCTGGATCGATCCGACTCGCCCTTCGGCGAGCCCATCTGGAAGCTCCCCCCGGGGATCAGCACGAACCTGAGCCCCGTCTCCGCCTCCTCGTACGCCACCGGCACCTTCAGCCGCGCCGCCTCGT
>CAZPOZ010000391.1:0-3761 GCA_964588235.1 uncultured Planctomycetales bacterium | reverse complement strand
GTTGATCTGGCTGACGCACTCGACGACCTTGCCCAGGGGGATGCCGCGTCCGTGGTCGCGGACGCTGACCGTGGCCCCGTCGCGCTCGATCTCGATGCGCCGCCCCTCGCCCATGATGAACTCGTCCACCGAGTTGTCGATCACCTCCTTGAGCATCACGTAGATGCCGTCCTCGGGGTGGGAGCCGTCGCCCACGCGCCCGATGTACATCCCGGTGCGCAGGCGGATGTGCGCCAGCGCGTCCAGGGTCTGGATCGCGCTCTCGTCGTACGACTTCTTGGCCACGGGGGGAGGCTCGGGGGCTCGGGGGGGCTTCGCGGGACGCGGGCAGGCCGCGGGGCCCGGAGGATACCGATCGAGGGGACCAGCCCCCCGTCCGGGCGCACCGCGGCGTCGCCCGGCGGCGGCGCGGTGGGCTAGAGCAGGCCGAGCTGCAGGCGCGCCGCCTCGGAGAGCCGGCTCGGCTCCCAGGGGGGATCCCAGACCAGATCCACCTGCGCCGAGCTCACCCCGGGCACCGCGGCCACCTTCTGCTGCACCTCGCCCGGCAGCGTGCCGGCCACGGGGCAGGTGGGGGAGGTGAGCGTCATCTGGATGCTCACCCGGCCCGCGGGGTCCACGTCCACGGCGTAGATCAGGCTCAGGTCGTAGATGTTGAGCGGGATCTCGGGGTCGTAGCAGGTGCGCAGCGCGTCGATCACCCGGTCGAGCAGCGGGCGCGGCGGGGCGTCGCCCTCCGGCACCTGCGCCGGTGGCGGGGGCGGGGCGGCGGCGCGCGGGGCGGCGGCGGGGGGGGCGGGCCGCGCCGGGTAGGGCGAGGGCTCGTCGGGCCAGGCCCGGGGCCCGGGCGGGGCGCCGGGCTGCGGGCCCGGCCGCGCCGCAGGCAGGGGGGCGCCGGGGGCCGGCAGGTCTTCGGGCTTCACGGGCATCGCCACCAAGATAGGCGATGCGAGGCACGTGCGGCGCGCTGGAGCCGGGCGCTCAGGCCGCTTCCTCCTCCTTGCGCAGGCCGCAGGCGCGTCGTCGTCGTCATCGGCCTTCCGCTACCGGCCCAGCGCGCCGGCTGCTTAGGCACGGCTTGCAGAGGCCATCCATGGGCCCTTCCGCAAGAGAGGTCTTGCCCTCCGAAGGGCCCCACCCCTGACTTGGTGGCCATGGGCTTCACGGGGCGGCCTCCTCGGTGCGCACGGGGGTCCCCTCGCCGTCCAGCGCCGCGCGGAAGGTGTGCCAGGCCAGGCTGGCGCACTTCACCCGCATGGGGAACTCGGACAGCCCGGAGAACACGGCCAGCTTGCCCAGGCCCTCCGCGGCACGCCCCTGCGCGTCCGGCCTGCCCGCGACCCCCGCCTGTGCGGCGCGCCCCTCCGGGGGGGGCGGCGCCGTGAGCAGCGCGTGCACGCGCCCGAAGAGCGCGCGCGCCTCCTCCACGGTGCGGCCCCGCACGCTCTCGGTCAGCAGCGAGGCGGAGGCCGTGGAGATCGCGCAGCCCTGGCCCTCGAAGCAGGCGTCGGCCACGCGGCCGTCGCGCAGGTCGAGGTAGAGCGTCAGGCGGTCGCCGCACAGGGGGTTGTGGCCCTCGGCGCGCGCGGCCGGGGGCGCGGACAGGGCCCGGCGGTTGCGGGGCCGCCGGGCGTGGTCCAGGATCAGCTCCTGGTAGAGGTCGGTGAGCTCGCTCATCCGAGGAAGAACTCCCGCGCGCGGCCCAGCGCCTCCACCAGCGCGTCCACCTCGGAGCGCAGGTTGTAGAGGGCGAAGGAGGCGCGCACCGTGGCGGGGAGGCCGTAGCGGTCCATCACCGGCTGGGCGCAGTGGTGGCCCGTGCGCACGGCCACGCCGTGCTGGTCGAGCAGCGTGCCCACGTCGTGGGGGTGCACCCCCTCCAGCACGAACGAGAGCACGCCCGCCTTCTCGCGGGCCGTGCCCACGAGCCGCACGCCCGGCAGCGCGCCCACCTGGCGGGTGGCGTAGGCCAGGAGGTCGTCCTCGTGGGCGCGCACGGCCTCGCGCGGCAGGGCGCCGAGCCAGTTGAGCGCCGCGCCCAGCGCGATCGCGCCCGTCCAGTCGGGCGTGCCGGCCTCGAAACGGTAGGGCACGTCGGCCCAGGTCGAGCCCTCGAGCGTCACGCTGCGGATCATGTCGCCCCCGCCCTGCCAGGGCTCCATCGCCTCGAGCAGGGCCAGCCGGCCCCAGAGCACCCCGATCCCCGTGGGCCCGAAGGTCTTGTGCCCCGAGAAGGCGTAGAAGTCGCAGCCCAGCGCGCCCACGTCGGCCGGCAGGTGCGGCGCCGCCTGCGCGCCGTCCACCAGCACGGGCACGCCCGCCGCGCGCGCGCGGGCGGCCAGCGCGGCCACCGGGTTCACCGTGCCCAGCGCGTTGCTCACCTGGCCCAGGGCCAGCAGCCGGGTGCGGGGCGAGAGCAGGCGCCCGAAGGCCTCCAGGTCGAGCTCGCCCGCGTCGGTGATCGGCACGGCCACGACGCGCGCGCCGGTCTGGGAGGCCACGATCTGCCAGGGCACCAGGTTGCTGTGGTGCTCCATCGTGGTGACGAGGATCTCGTCGCCCGGCCTCAGCCGCGGGCGCAGCCAGGCCTGGGCCACCAGGTTGACGGCCTCCGTGGTGCCGCGCACGAAGACCACCTCGCGCTCGCTGGCCGCGCCCAGGAAGCGCGCCACCCGGGCCCGCGCGGCCTCCAGCGCCTGGGTGCACTCGGCGCTCATGCGGTGCACGCCCCGGTGCACGTTGGCGTTGCTGGTGCGGTAGAGGCGGTCGAGGGTCTCGATCACCACGGCCGGCTTCTGCGTGGTGGCGGCGTTGTCCAGGTAGACGAGCGGCCGCCCGTTCACCCGACGCTGGAGGAGGGGCACCTCCGCGCGCAGCGCGCCCACGTCCAGGGCCGGGGCCGCAGCCGGGGAGCGGCTCATGGGGCCCGTCCCGGCGAGCGCGCCTCGTGCAGCAGCGCCGCCAGCAGGCCGTCCAGCGCCGCGCGCAGCCGGCCGTCGCGCACGCCGGCCAGCACCTCGCCCGCGAACGCGTGCACCAGCAGGTCGCGCGCCTCCGCGGCGCCCAGGCCGCGGCTCCGCAGGTAGAAGAGCGCCGTCTCGTCCAGGCGCCCCACGGTGGCGCCGTGCGAGCAGGTCACGTCGTCGGCGTAGATCTCCAGCTGCGGGCGCGCGTCGGCCTGCGCCCCCGCCGAGAGCAGCAGGTCGTGGTTGGCCTGCACCGCGTCGGTGCCCACCGCGCCCTCGGCCACCACGACGCGGCCCGTGAACGCCCCGCGGCCCTCGCCGTCGAGCACGCCCTTGACCAGCTGGCGGCTGCGCGCCCCGGGGACCCCGTGGAGCACGCGCGTGACCAGGTCGGCGCTGCGCCGGCCGTCCACGTGGTAGAGGCCGTCGAGCCGGCAGGAGGCCCCCGGGCCGGCGAAACGCACCTCGCTCTCGAGCCGCGCCACCTGGGCCCCGAAGGAGAGCGCGCGGGCCTCGAGCGAGGCGTTCGCGGCCAGGGTGGCCGTGAGCCGGCTGACGTGGAAGGCGCCGGGCCCCTCGCGCTGCACGCGCAGGTGCTCCACCTCTGCGCCCTCGCCCAGGAGCGCCAGCGTGGCCGCGTTGGTCAGGTTGGGGACGGCGCCCAGCCCGGCGAACGACTCGAGCACGCGGAGCCGGCTGCCGGGCCCGGCCACCACCAGCACGGCCAGGTGCGTGGCCAGGGGCCCCACGTCCTTGGTCGAGACGTGCTGCAGCACCACGGGCACCTGCACGTCG
>CAZPOZ010000390.1:0-3773 GCA_964588235.1 uncultured Planctomycetales bacterium | reverse complement strand
GGCTCCCGAGGCCCAACGCGAGCCCTTCGGCCTGAGCGACGGCCAGCTGATCGATCCCTGGGACAGCCCGATCGTCTACGAGCGCGCCGGCGACGGGTTCGCGCTCCGGAGCCTGGGCGCCGACCGTCAGGCCGGCACGCCCGACGACCTCGACCGCTCGCTCGTGGCCCAGACCGACTCCCATCGCGTGCTGGCCCGAGCGGCCGAGGCGCTCGTGCGCTGGCGCAACGGCGCCGAGCCCCAGCAGTGGCCGGAGTCGCTGGCCCGCCTGACGGAGGCGCCGCCGCGCAAGCCGCCCGAGGGCGGCGCGGCGCCCACGCCGGCCCTGCCCACCCTGAGCAAGCTCGAGCCGGACGCCTGGGGCGGCGACCTGGTGTTCGTCCCGGCGGCCGGGGACGGCGTGCCCCGGCTCTCCAGCGCGGGGCCCGACAAGACGCCGGGCACGGCGGACGACCTCAGCGCCGAGATCCATCCGGAACGGGCCCGCGTCGGGCCCGGGCCCGCCCTGGCGGCCTACGTGCGCGCCCAGCTGGTCGATGCCTGGGAGCGTCCGCTGCGTCTGCACCTGCGCCAGGCCGACCAGGGCTCCTGGGAGGTCACCAGCCTCGGGGCCGACGGCCAGCCGGGCACCCCCGACGACCTCGTGGGCGGCAACCGGCTGGAGATGGAGACCTTCTACGGCGACGCCAGCGTGCGCGAGGAGCTGCGCCGGCCCGTCCGGCGGCGCTTCGAGGCGTTGGTCATGCACCTGCCCCTGGTGTCCGACGCGACCCTGCGCCGCCTGTGGCTGGCCTACCCGGACGAGCGCCCGACCTCGAAGGCCGACGAGGACCAGCTCTTCACCCGCTGGCAGTCCCAGCGGGGCAGCACCCCCGACGTCGAGTTCCAGGCGGGGACCGACCCGCGCGACCCGGAGACCGGGCACGGCGCGGCCTTCGTCAAGCGGCACTGGCCCGGCGTGAAGCCGACGCTGGTGCCCGACCGCTCGGTGTTCGAGGTCCCTGCCGGCCCGCCGCCGGGCGCGCCCGCCCCCGCGCCGGCCCCCGCGGAGCCCGCGGAGGGGGCCGCGCCCCCCGCGCCCCCCGACCCGCTGCGCAAGGAGTACGAGGAGAAGGGCTGGCGCGAGATCCTCCTGCGCCAGGAGTTCCTCGAGCGCGTGCTCAACAAGCACTGGCAGGAGGTCGTCGCCTCGCGGCGCGCCCTGGCCGCCTGGGACGCCTCCGAGGTGCGCCTCACGCGCCGCCCCGACGTGGTGCGGCTGCTCGACCTGCTCAGCGAGGAGCGCCTCGGGGGCTACCAGCCGGGGGAGGCGGAGCGCGCCCAGGGCGTGCGCTTCCTCGAGCTCGTCACCTCGGCCCAGCTGCCGGGCGCCGACGCGGCGGGCTGGGTCACCTCCCAGCAGATGGACGGGCTGACCCCGTGGATCGGCGACGAGAAGCTGAGCACGAACCCGTTCGTGGCCAACACGACGGGCGAGGAGCCGGCCCCGATCCCCATCCCGCTCAACCAGCGGCTCACGAAGGTGCTGTACTCCAACCTGGCCTACGAGCGGGACCGCACGCCCGCGTTCGCCGAGGTCCAGGACGACGTGTTCGAGCGCTTCGTGGTCAAGCGCCAGTTCGACCGCGCGGAGCGCGAGCTGCGCGCGCTGCAGCGTGACGTCGAGAAGCGCACGGCCGAGCGCAAGGAGAACGACACCGACGCCTCGATCTGGGCGGCGGCGTTGGAGGCTTGGAAGGCCGCGCACCCCGGCGTGCCCGTGCACGCCGAGAGCACGGGCCCCTACATCGCCCGGGAGGTCCCCCGCCGTCCGAAGGCGACGGCCGGGCCCGAGGGCCGTGCCCTGCTGCGCCGCGCCTTCGTGCGCGAGCTGGGCTACGCGCTCGTGGCCCCGGGCGAGTCCGGGCAGGACAAGACCGAGGCCAAGCCGGGCACCTTCGGCCGGCGCCTGCTCCAGGACACCTCCAAGGGCGAGCAGTCCACGGGGTGCGCCTACCTCGTGCGCGTGAAGGACCGGCAGTTCCCCAGCAAGTCCGAGCTGAGCCCGGCGGCCTACGCGACCTTCCTCGAGGAGGACGTGTTCGCCCGCGGGACGGCCGACCCCCGTCGCGAGCGGGGCCTGCAGCTCCAGCAGCGCAAGGGCGCCTTCTCGAAGGCCCTGGCGCCCTTCTTCAACGAGCTCGATCGTCTGCAGGTGCTGTTCGACCTGCGCACGAACACGATCCTGGACCAGCTGGGGATCTGAGCGGCCGAGCCGCGAGGGCCTCTCCGCCTGCCTGCGCCGGCGGGGGCCCGTGGCCCCGGCCGTCCGGCCCGGGCCGCGGAGGCGGCTCGGGCACCGGGTCGGGCCCCCCGCCCCCCCCCGGGCGGCAGCGAAGGAGCCGCCGTACGGTCAGCCCGGCGCCGCGCACGGCTCCATGCCGGCGCAGCGCCTCCAGCGCGTAGACCGAGCAGGAGGGCTCGAAGCGGCACGCCGGGGGCAGCCAGGGCTTGAGCAGCGCGCGGTAGGCGTGGACCGCGCCCAGCAGCGCCGCCTGGGCCCAGCTCATCGCGCGCCGACGGCCCGCTCGAGGTCGGCGCGGATGCCGGCCAGCGTGGGCGTGGAAAGGCCCCGCCGCGGGCTCACCAGCAGGTCCACCGGGGGCAGGCCGGGGGCCAGGGCGCGGAAGGCCTCGCGGACCAGGCGCCGGAACCGGTTGCGGGCCACTGCCCCGCCGAAGCCCCGCGGGGCGGCGATGCCCAGGCGGGGGGGGCCGGCCTCGCGGCGCAGGCGCCGGACGAGGACCTCCCGCCCCGGCCGGGCTTCGCCGTGGTCGAGCACGCGCCGGAACTCCGGGGCCCGGCGCAGCCGCAGCGCGGGGGGGTAGGGCGTGGCGGCCGGCATGACATCATCCTAACGCGATCGCCCGTCACGGGGGTTCAGGTTCGGGGCCGAAGGCCGATCCCGTAGGATGCTCCCGTGGCGACCGTCCGGCTCCCCTCGGCCTTCGACGCGCGCCCCGGCCTCGCGGCCGGGGCGGCGCTGCTGCTCTGCGCCCTCGCTGGGCTCGGCGGCTGCCGCTCCAGCCTGGGGGTCGGTTCCCAAGGGGGCGATCCGATCGCGGGGGGGGCGGGGAGCGCGGCTGCCCGCGCCGCCGGCCCGCAGGTCCCCGCGGCCCCCGGCGCCGCGGTCCCCGGCCCGGAGAGCCCCGCGGCCGCCGCGCGCGACGTGGCCTCGCTGCGCGATCCCGACTTCGGCCGGCGTTCGGCCGCGGCCGCACGGCTCGTGGCCGCGGGCGCGCCCGCGCTCCCCGCCCTCGGGGCCGCCGGAGACCAGCCGAGCGCCGGGGCCGACGGACGGCCCGACAGCAGCACGGCCCCCGTGGTGGCCGCGATCCTGGCGCGCCAACCCGACGAGGAGCTGGCCCGGATCCTCAGCTCGCCCCACGCGACCCTGCGCCGGGGTGCCGCCGACGAGCTGGGCCGACGCACGTCCTGGGCTCCGGTTCCCCGGCTGATCGACCGTCTGGAGGACCCGGTGCCCGACGTCCGCGAGGCGGCCCACGCGGCGCTGCGCCGCCTGACGCACGAGTTCCTCGAGGCTCCGGCGGGCGGGCACGCCTCGGCGGCCGACCGCTGGCGGCGCTGGTGGTCCCAGACGGGCCGCGCCCGGGCCCGGGCCCAGGTCCCGGGCGGCTGAGCCGCCCCCCGGGCCCGGCCCCGTAGGATCCCCTCGTGGCCAGCGGCTTCCTCTTCTACGGCGAGATCCTGCTCACCCTCCTGCCGGAGGAGGC
>CAZPOZ010000389.1:0-3782 GCA_964588235.1 uncultured Planctomycetales bacterium | reverse complement strand
GGCGCCGCGTAGAGCAGCGAGCCGATGAACTGTCCCGTGCGCGAGAGGCGCACCTCCTCGGTGCGCAGGCGCGCCAGCCCGAGGTCCATGATCTTGACCTCGTGCAGCTCCGTGAGCAGCACGTTCTCGGGCTTGAGGTCGCGGTGGATCACGCCGGAGGCGTGGATCGCCGCCAGGCCCGTGGCCACCTGCGCGGCCACGTCGCGCAGCAGGCCCTCCGGCACGCGGCCCAGGGCCGCCTGCAGGTCGGCCAGCGTGCGCCCCTGCACGTGCTCCATCACCAGCGCATGCACGAGGCCGTGCGCGGTCTCGCAGCTCTCCACGCCGAAGGTGCGCACCACGTTGGGGTGCCGCACGCGCGCCCCCGCCTCGGCCTCGCGCTGGAAGCGCTTCAGGAACTGGCTGCGCCCCAGCAGCTGCGGGTGGATCACCTTCAGGGCCACGGTCTGCGCCTCGTGGCTGGCGCGGTAGACCACGCCCATGCCCCCCCGGCCCAGCACGGCCTCGATGCGCCAGCGGCCCAGCAGGTCCCCGGGCTGGAACAGGTGCCGGTCCGCGAGCGCGGCAGCGGGGTTGCTGGCGGTGTCGAGCGTGCCCATGCGGGTCCCCAGGGCGCCGCCACGCTATCGGCAGCCCAACGCGGGCCGCCACAGGTCCGCCGGCCGGGCGGCCATTTCTTCAGAATCCGTTAAGGGGCGGGGGCTTCGGGGCCCGACGGCGGGCGGGGACCGGCGTCCGCCAGCGCCCGGGCTCCGCCCCCGCGCCCGCCTCCGGGCAGGGGGATTCGCGGCGGGGTGGGCGGCCGATCGGTAGGCTGCCCCCGTGGTGCGCAGCGATCCCGAGCTCGTCGCGGCCTGCCTGCGCGGCGAGGCCCAGGCCTGGAACGAGCTGCTCGGGCGCTACCTCGACCTCGTGTACGGGCTGGCCCGCCAGGCCGGGCTCGAGGGCGCGACGGCGGACGACGTCGTCCAGGAGGTCAGCCTGGCCCTGTGGCGCAGCCTGCCGCGCCTGCGCTCGAAGGAGCGCCTCCTGCCCTGGGTGCTGACCACCACGCGGCGCGAGGCCTGGCGCACGGGCCGTCGGCGCCGCGCGCGGGGGGCGCGCGAGGCCGCCGTCGCCCGCCCCGAGGCGGCCGAGCCTCAGGCCCAGGCCCAGGCGCTCGAACGGGCCGAGGAGGAGCAGATCGTGCGGGAGGCGCTCGCGGCGCTCGAGGAGCGCTGCCGGCGCCTGCTCCGGGCCCTGTACTTCGAGCCCGTGGGGCAGGAAGGCTACGACGCTCTGGCCCTGCACCTGGGCATCCCCCGGGGCTCGATCGGGCCCACGCGGGCGCGCTGCCTCGAGCGCCTGGAGGCCGAGGTCGTGGCCCGGGGCCTGGCCCCCGACGACGGCCCCCGCGGACCGCGCGTATCCGGGGCGTCCTCGGCGGCCTCTGCTCCCCGGACGCCTTCACGCAGGCGTCGCACGCCATGACGACCCCCCGCCCCCACCCCCTCTTCCTGGCCTTCGAGGCCGCCGTCGGCCGGGCGCCCCCGGGCGCGGCGCCGGCGGTGCCCGCGTCGCTGGCGGCCTTCGCCGCACGGGTCGTCGCGGCCGGGCGCCGCCTGGCCGCCGCCCCGTCCTGCCCGGCCGCGGCCCGTCGTCGCGCGGAGGCGCTGTTCCGACCCCGTGGAGCGCGCGCGCTCCTCGAGCGCCTCCGGCTGTTGTTCGACTCGGCCCTCGCGCCGGCGCCCGCGCTGCGCGGGGCCGGCGGGCCCCGCCTGCTGCGCTTCGGCGCCGGCGGCCTGCGCCTGGACCTGGAGGTGGAGGCCTTGGCCGACGGCCGCCGGCGCCTGCGCCTCGCCCTGCCCCCCGCGGCCGGGGAGGGGGCGCTCAGCGCCTACGTGGAGGGCGTCGGGCGCCGCCGGCGCGTGGCCCTGGACGCGGCCGGGGTCGGGCAGACCGTGCTGCCGGCCCGGGCCCGGCAGGTCGCCGTGGTGCTGCGCGCGGGACGACGCGAGCGGGCCCGCACGCCCGCGATCCGGCTGGGCTCCTCGTGAGCGCGGCCGCCTTCGAGCGCGCGTTCGCGCGCCTGGCGCGCGTGGGCGGGGCGTCGGGGGAGCGTCTGGCGCGCGCGCTGGTGGCCGGGGCGCCGCCCTGGGAGGCCTGGCGCGACGCGCTCAACGGCCTGCACCACCGCGACCCGGCGGCGGAGGTGCGCGCGACCCGGGCGCTCGGGCCCGCCGCGCGGGCGGCGGGGCAGCCGGCGCTGGCGGCCCGGTTCCTGCTGCTGGAGGCGCGCGGGCTGCTGCGCTCGGGCTCGCCGGCCGAGGCCGCCGCCGTGTTCGCGCGGGCGCAGGCGGCGCTCGAGGCCGTGGGCGAGCCCGAGCGCGCGGCGGCGGCCGCCGCCGCGCGCGTGGATGCTCTCGGGCACGCGGGCGACGTGCGTCAGGCGCTGCGCGTGGCCGCCCGGGCGGCCCGGCGGCTGCGCGGACCCCGTCAGGCCGCGGGCCGCGCCTTCCTCCAGGTGAACCGCGGCAACGTCCTGCGCCTGGGCGGCGACCTCGAGGGAGCGCGCCGGGCCTACGCCACGGCCGCCCGCGCGCTCACGCGCCTGGGCGACCCCGGCAACGCCGCCATCGCCCGGCTCAACGAGGGCGTGGCGCTGCTCGAGGGCGGGCAGCCAAGCCGCGCGCATGCGGCGTGCCTCGAGGCCGCCGGGGCCCTGAGCGCGCTGGGGCGCAGCGACATGGCCCTCGAGGCCCGCTACGACGCGGCCTGCGCGGACCTGCGGCGGGGGCGGCTGGGCCCCGCGCTCGGCGAGCTCGAGCGCCTGGCGTCCGAGCACGAGGCGGCGGGGTTGGCTCGCCGCGCGGCCCTGTGCCGCATGGACTTGGCCGAGGCGCTGCTGCGCGCCGGCGACGCCCCCGAGGCCCGTCGCGCGGCCGCCTCGGCCGCGGAGGCCTTCGGGCGCGAGCGCGCGCCCGGGGAGCGGGCGGAGGCGCTGCTGCTCGAGGGCCGCGCGCTGGCCCCGAGCGCTCCCCGCGAGGCCGTCTCGGTCCTGCGCCGGGCCCGCACGGCCGCCGATCGGGCGGGTCGCGCGGCGCTGGCGCTGCGCTGTCGGATCGCCGCCGCCGCGCTCGGCGGGCTGCCGGGGGACGACGCCCTGCGGGGCGCCCGCCGGGCCGCGCACGAGGCCGGCCAGCACGCGCTGGCCCATGAGGCCGCGCTCGTGGCCGCCGAGGCGGCCCTGAGGCGGGGCGCCCGGGCCGCGGCGCGCCGGCACCTCGCGCCGCTCCGGTCGGCCGCCGGGGCCGACCCCTGGCTGCGCGCGCGACGTGCGACCCTGCTCGCGCGCCTGCTGCCGCGCGGGACGGGGGTCGAGCGTGCCCTCTCGCGGCTCGGCCGGGCCTGCGACTTCCTGCGACGCGTCGAGGGCGTGCTCCCCGGGGCCTGGCTGCGGTCGAGGTTCCTCGAGGAGCACGCCGACCCCTGGCTGCTGCGCATCGAGCTGTTGCTCGGGCGGGGGCGCGCGGGGGACGCCGCCCGGGCGGCGCGGCTGCTGGACGAGCTGGCCTCGCGGCGCTTCCGCGCCGAGGGGCGCGTGCCGCGGGGCGAGCCGCGGCTCGTGGCCCTGCGCGCCCGCCTCGAGGCGCTGTACGACCGCCTGGGCCGGCCTCTGCCCGGCGGCCCGCGTGGAGGGCCGGACGTGGGCGGCCTGTTGCGCGCCCGGGCGCGCCGCCTCGAGCGCCTGCTAGATCGGAAGAGCACACGTCTGAACTCCAGTCACCAACCACAATCTCGTA
>CAZPOZ010000388.1:0-3782 GCA_964588235.1 uncultured Planctomycetales bacterium | reverse complement strand
CCCGTTGCCGTTGACGGTGGTCTCGCCCAGCAGCAGCGCGGTGGTCTGCGTGTTCAGCGCCTGCGAGGCCACGACGGGGCAGGAGGGGTCGGAGAGCATGTGCGTGCTGACCGTGCCCGACGGGCTGGTGAGGGTGAACTCCAGGTTGCGAAGCGAGGCGTGGTTGACGTTGATCAGCACCTGCACCACGTCGATGTTCGTGACGGTCGCGCCGGCGACGGCCAGCACGCGCGTGACGCCCACGGCGCTGGCGTCGGGGATCGCCGCGGCCGCCGCGTCCGCCCCCGAGTCGAAGGTGGTGATCGTGCCCCCGACGCTGACGAAGGCCGGGGCCGCGGCCACGGCCGCGCCGGCGTCCACCGTGCCGAAGCCGTACTTGTGGCTGATGGGGCGCCCGGCGCCGTTCGTGGCCCAACCCGCGTCGGCCGGGTCGTTCTTGCGCGCGGTCTGCGCCAGCAGGCGGCGCACGTCGCGCCAGGTCAGGTTCGGGTTGGCCTGCAGCACGAGCGCGACCACGCCCGCCACGAGCGGCGCGGCGGAGGAGGTGCCGCCGAAGGTGGAGGTGTAGTTGCCGGTGGCGTCGTAGCCCGCCGCGCCCGTGCGGTCGGCGCAGGTCACGCCCGGCAGCGGCGCGGTGGTGTCGTTGGAGGGGCCGGCGAGCAGGTTGCAGCAGCCGAGCTCGGAGTAGTCGGACTTCACGCCCGCCGCGTTGACGGCGCACACCGCGATCACCCCGTGGTGCCCGTTGTCCTCGTCCAGGTTGGCGTGGTCGGGCAGGTTGCCGCCGTTGCCCGACGCGCGCACGTAGATCGCGCCGCGCCCGCCACGCCCGGTGAGCAGGCCCTGCTCGACGGGTCCGGCGAAGGCGGCGGTCATCGGGTAGTGGTTGCCGTCGTCGGCCGGTCCGAAGCTCAGGTTGTAGACGCCGGTGTTGGCGTTGTTGTGCGTCAGCGCGTTGGTGGTCTCCAGCGCCGTGCCGGGGATGGGCTTCACGCCCACCAGCGCGGCGAAGGGCGCCGCGCCCGTCGCGCCGAGCGCGTTGCCGCCGCCGCCCGCGGCCACGCCCGCCACGGCCGTGCCGTGGTTGTCGGCCGGGGCCGTGGGCGTGGGATCGGTGCCGCCCGCGAGGTTGAGCCCCTCGTTGGCGACGTAGTTGCCGGTGAGGTCCTCGTGCGCGGCCTCCAGGCCGTCGTCCACCACGCACACCCGCACGCCCGAGCCGGTGAAGCCTGCGGTCCAAGCCGGCTCGACGTTGGCGTCCTGGCCGGCGGTGCCGCCGCCCTGGCCCGTGTTCTTCAGATGCCACTGGTTGGCGAACAGGGGGTCGTTCGAGGTGAAAGGGCCCGCCGGGCCGCCGCCTCCGCCGCCACCCCCAGCACCCCCTCCCCCTCCGCCGCCGCTACCGCCGCAGGCGGGCAGGAGGGCGAGCGCGAAGCCTAGGGACGCGAGCCGGGCGAACGATCGGGCCATGGGGTTCTCACGGGGGGGAGAGGGGGCGGCTGCGGCGCAAGCGCCCCGGCACGGGGCAGCGCGCAAGCCGCGCAACGCACGCGTTGCGGGGCAGGTTCTACCGGGTACCGACCCCCGCCGTCAAGCGGGGCGTCCCTGGCGCGGTGGGCTCACTTCTCGGCGAGCGTGAACACCGTGCCGCCGGCGTCGGCGGCGTTGTTGCTCGAGAGGTACAGCTCGCCGTCGGCGTCGGCGTCGATCGCGACGATCGCGCTGGCGCTGCCGATCGTGCGCCAATCGCCGCCGCGCGCCGCGGCGCCCGCCCCCGAGATCGAGAGGGCGTAGACCTCCTCGAGCATGTAGTCGACGAACACGTACCGGCCCTGGAGCGCGGGGATGCGCTTGCCCGTGTAGACCACGCCACCGATCGCGCAGGTGGAGGAGTCGGGGTCGGTGCGGCCGTAGTCGAACAGGCGCGGCACGAACTGCGCGTTGGGCGGGGCCGGGCGCTTGGGGTTGGGCCGGCTGCCTTCCATGTGCGGCCAGCCGTGGTTCCCCCCGCGCACCACCGCGGTGACCCACTCGCGGCAGTCGGGGCCCTTGGAGCCGGGCTCGCCCAGGAGCATGGTGCCGGCACGGTCCCAGGAGAAGCGCCAGGGGTTGCGGAAGCCGAAGGCCCAGATCTCCGGGCGCACGCCCTGGCCGGCCGTGGCCCAGGGGTTGTCGGCCGGCACGCCGTAGGGCTTGCCGGGCACGTCCACGTCCAGGCGCAGGATCTTCCCCAGCAGCGTCGCCGGCGACTGGGCGTTGCTCGAGCCGTCGGGCTTGCGGTCGTTCTCCCAGGCGTCGTCGCCCACGCCCACGTAGAGCCTGCCGTCCTTCGGTCCGAAGCCCAGGCCGCCGGCCTGGTGCTGGTCGCGGGTCTTGGGCACCTCGAGCACCACGCGCTCGCTGGCCGGGCTCGAGACGCCGTTGGCCATGCGGAACTCGCTGACGATCAGCCGGTAGGGGTTCTGGGCGTCCGCGGGGGCCTTCGTGACGTAGCTCAGGAAGAAGCGCCCGTTCGCGCGGAACTGGGGATGGAAGGCGAGGCCGAGCACGCCCCCCTGGGCCTTGGCGTGCACCTTGCCCGTGCTCTTCAGGTCGAGCGCCACCGTGGGCTGCGGGACCGGGCCGACCCCGCGGTACTTCTGCACGCGCTTGAGCACGCCGGGCTGCTCGAGCACGTAGAGGAAGTCGCTGCCGTCGTTGCCGTGCGCCACCTGGATCGGCTCGCCGAAGGCGACGCCGGGCCAGGCCTCCACCACGCGCACGCCGCCCAACGCCGGGGGCCCGGCCAGGGCCGGGGTGGTCTCGAGCGCGAGCGGCAGGGCGAGCAGGCCGGCGGTCGCGGTGGCGGCCAGGACGGGCAGCAGGGCGGGGCGCATGTCGGTCCCTCCGGAGGACGCGGCGATGGAACGCGGATGCTACCCGCTCCGGGGACGTCTTCCCGACGGCGCGCTCCACGGGGTCGTCGCGCCCCTGCGCCGGCCCCGGGGCACGCGACGCAACGCATGCGCCGCGGCGCTCTGGAATCCCGGCGGGGGTGGGGGGGCGGTTGCTATCTTGCTGGCCGCCCGGGGCCGGCAGCCCGGGCGTGCCGCCGGAGGCCAGCCGCCGCCGTGGACTTCCAGTTCGCCGCCGTCGCCGTCTTCGCGGGTGTTGGGGCCCTGTTCGTGGTGGCCAACCTGCTGCTGGCCCGCGTGCTACGGCCCCGTAGCGGCACCGACCCCGCCAAGCTCGCGATCTACGAGTGCGGCGAGCCCACGATCGGGCAGGCCTGGATCCGCTTCGACATCCGCTTCTACACCGTGGCGCTGATGTTCGTGGTGTTCGACGTCGAGGTGGCCCTGCTCTTCCCCTGGGCCGCGATCTACCGCGACCTCGTCGAGCAGGGCCTGGGCGGGCTCGCCTTCCTGGAGGCGGCGGCGTTCATCGTGATCCTGATGGTGGGGCTGGCCTACGTCTGGGCCCGGGGCGACATCGAGTGGACCCAGGCCCCCCCCGTGGAGCCCGAGCGGCCCGACGGGGCCGGGGAGGCCGCGGCGTCCCCCGGCGTCCCGGGCGCTCGCGAGCCGGCGCTGGTCGCAGGAGGTCCGCATGCCCACTGAGTCGTCCCTCTCCGGGGGCCTGGACCCCGAGCTCCAGCAGTCGGTGATCCTGACGAAGGTGGAGTGGCTGAAGGACTGGGGCCGGCGCAACGCCCTCTGGCCCATGGCCTTCGGGCTCGCCTGCTGCGCCATGGAGATGATGGCCACGGCCGCCACGAAGTACGACCTGGACCGCTTCGGCGC
>CAZPOZ010000387.1:0-3786 GCA_964588235.1 uncultured Planctomycetales bacterium | reverse complement strand
GTGAGCCGCGTGCTGCTCACCCCCGGCGGGCACTACCTGGTGGTGTTCGACCTCGAGGAGGCGCGCCTGGTGGCCGACTACGTCCGCGGCCGGGGCGACCGCGAGGCCTTCCTGCGGCGCTTCGGCGGCTGCGTCTCCCCGGGCTTCGACCCGGACCGGCACCTCGAGCGCATCGGGGTGGCCAACCAGACGACGATGCTCTCCAGCGAGTCCCTGGCCATCGCCCGGCTGGTCGGCGAGGCCGTGGCGGCGCGGCACGGCCCGGAGGAGGGCGCCCGCCGGTTCCGCTCGTTCGACACGATCTGCTCGGCCACCCAGGACCGCCAGGACGCGCTCGCCGACCTGATCGCGGAGCGCCCCGACCTGCTGCTGGTGATCGGGGGCTACAACTCGTCCAACACGGGTCACCTGGTGGAGATGGCGCAGGGCCGCGTGCCGGCCTACCACATCGAGTCGCCGGCCTGCCTGCTCGACGCCCGCCGGCTGCGCCACAAGCCCGTCGGCGCCCGGGACGAGGTCGAGACCGAGGGCTGGCTGCCCCCGGGCCCCCTGACGGTGGGCGTCACCGCCGGAGCCAGCACGCCCGACGTGGTGATCGGCGCGGTGGTCGAGCGCGTCCTGGCGCTGCGCTCCAGGGCGGGCGAGGCCTCCGGGGCCGCCCCGCGGTGAGGGTCCGCCGGCTGCACCCCTTCGACCTGCCGCCGGCGGACGGCATCCGGCTCCAGCGCTGGCTGGCCACGCGGGTCGTGGCCCGCGGCTCGTTCCGCCGCCGGCTGCACCTGGTGGCGGGGGCCGACTGCGCACCTTCGCCCGACGGCCACCTGCACGCGGCCGTCGTGCTCTGCGAGGCCCCGGAGTGGCGCGTCGTCGAGACGGCCTCGGCCTCGGCGCTGCCCCCCATGGCCTACGTGCCCGGCCTCCTGTCGTTCCGCGAGGCGCCGCTGCTGCTCGAGGCGCTGCGCAAGCTGCGCACGACGCCCGACGTGCTGCTCGTGGACGGCAACGGCCGGCTGCACCCCCGGCGGCTCGGCATCGCCTCGCACGTGGGCCTGCACGTGGACGTGCCCGTGATCGGCGTGGCCAAGAGCCTGCTCGTGGGCGTGCACGCGCCCCCGGGCCCCCGGGCCGGCGACTGGGCGGCGGTGACCGACCGGGGGGAGCGCGTGGGCCTGGCGCTCCGGACCCGCGAGCGCGGACGGCCGGTCTTCGTGAGCGTGGGCAACCGGCTCGGCCTGCTGCCCGCGGCGCGGATCGTGCTGAGCGCCGTCACCCGGCACCGGCTGCCCGAGCCGCTGCGGCAGGCCGACCTGGCGAGCCGGCGGCTGGCACGGGCGGGCGCCGCCGCCCGCTAGTGTCCTGAGTTGGAGGTCCTGTTGCCAGGGTCCGGAGGCCTGGCCCTGGGCCGTGCCGGCCGGGGGCCGTGCCTGCGCCCGAACGGGCACCGGCGCGTTGGAGGGGCAGCGGAAGGCCCCTGGCGAGGACGACGCGTGTCCGGCGTACGCGAGGACGAGACAGGGGCCTGAGCGCGCCCAGCCCAACGCGCCGAACGGCCCCATGCAGGGGAACTCCCGACTCGCCACACGGGTCCGAACGGCTCGTGAAGCGCGCGCCGAGCAGGGTGCGACCTACCTCGCCGGACCCGTCCAAAGTGGTGTGGACGCCGTTGCCCGCGAGGCCACCCCCGTCCCGGCTGTACAGCCCCCCCACGGAACGAGACACGCTGATGCCTCCCCGTGAGGGTCATGGCCAAGAAGAGGAGGGGTGCGGCCCTCGAGCGTTGGCCCCATCCCCCGCCGACCGGCTTGCGGAAGGCCTCTGCGGGCGGTACCCGAGCAACTGGCGCGCCGATCCGGTAGCGAAAGGCCGATGGCGACGACGCCGCGCATCAAGGCCTGCGCAGGCAGGAGGAGGCGCCCTGAGCGCCCGGCTCCAGCGCGCCGCACGCGCTCCGCCTCGCCATGGAGAGGGAGACGATCCCCCGGTCCCGATCGACCCCGGGGAGCGCCCGAGATCACACCCCACGGCTCCGCAGACCTTCCGGCTCCTCTCCGACCCGCGACACCACGAGATCCATGCCGAGGGCCGTGGCGTCAAGACCGTCCCGCACGCCATGACCGCCGTCCAGGAGGAGGTGCTCAGGCCTCTCGGAGTCGTCCTCGCGGAGTGCGGGGTCACGGAGTGACCCGACACCCGGAGACGCCGACCGCAAGCCGCGAGCGACACGTGCGGAGTGCAGGGCGCGCCGTACCCGTTGACCAACGATCCTCCGGCAGCGTATCCTGGGACTCGCCGAGCCGACGAGCCGTCGGCGGGAGTCGCTGAGCGCCCGATGCAGCCCGCAGAGAGCCTTCTCGCCGGGGTTCGGCGGCACGCGGAGACGATGCCGACGGCGCTGGCGCTGGCGGACGCGCGGACCCAGGAGCGGCTCGACTATGCCGCCCTCGACGGAGCCCTGCGCCGCGTGGCAGGACTGCTGGAGGCGCACGGGGTCGGCCCCGGCGAGCCAGTCCTGCTGCGCGCATCGAACTCGCTCGACCTCGCCGTGTGCTTGCTGGGGATCCTGCGTGCGGGGCGGATCTCGCTGCCGACGAGCCCCGACCTCCTGGCCGAGGAGCTGGTGCGCGTGCGCGACCACGCGGGGGTTCGACTGGCGATCACGGACGGCCTCGAGATCGATGGCCTGCCGCGCCTGCCGCTCACGGCGTGGCGCGACGCCGCCGAGGCCGATCCGTGCGACCCCGGCCCCGGGGCCCTGCTGATCTACACGTCGGGCACGACGGGGCGTCCCAAGGGCGTGCTGCTCCCGCAGGCCGCGCTGGCGGCCAACGTGGGCACGGCGGCCGACTGCTTCGGGTACGGCCCCGCCCACCGCACGCTGGCCCTCCTGCCCCTCTTCCACACCTTCGCCCTGGTCAGCGACGTCCTGCCGATGCTCCGGGTCGGAGGCGCGGCCGTGATCGGGCCGGGCTTCGATCCCCTCGCCCTCGGCAACCTCGCGACCGACGTCGCCCGCTGGGGCATCGCCTCGTTCAGCGGCGTGCCCCTGATGTTCGAGCTGCTGCGCCGGATGCGGGTTCGACTCGGCGGCGGCAGCCTTCGCTTCTGCGTTTCCGGCGCCGCTCCGCTGGGCGAGGCCACGCGGCTCGGCTTCCTTGAGGCCTGCGGGGTGCCGATCCTCCCCGCGTACGGGATGACGGAAGGCTGCTGCTTCTGCAGCATCTCCCGCCCGGGCGCCGTCGTCCCCGGGTCTGCAGGCGTTCCCGTGGTCGAGGTCCGCGTGCTGGACGAGCGCGACGCGGACGTGGCGCCCGGAGCGGTCGGAGAGATCGTGCTGCGGGGCCGCAGCGTGATCCGCGGCGGGTACTACCGAGACGACCGCCCCGCCTACGTCCACGACGGGTGGCTGCGTACGGGGGACCTGGGAAGGCTGGACGAGGGCGCGAATCTCCACATCACGGGCCGCAAGAAGACCATGGTGATCCGGGGCGGGGAGAAGATCTACCTGGGCGACATCGACGACGTGCTGCGCTCCCACGCCGATGTCGCCGACGCAGCCACGGTCGGGCTGTTCGACCGCGAGCCCGAGCGCGTCGTCTCGTTCGTGGTGCCCTCCACGTCGGAGTGCGACCCGGCGCGCTTGTCGCGCTGGCTCCGGGAGCGGCTGGGCGCGCGTCGGGCCCCCGACGAGATCCGCACCTTGGAGGCGATTCCCTACACCCGATCGGGCAAGGCGCGCCTGGCCGAGCTCCAGGCCCTGGCGAGCCAACCGTGATCCTCGATGTCCAC
>CAZPOZ010000386.1:0-3789 GCA_964588235.1 uncultured Planctomycetales bacterium | reverse complement strand
AGTGTAGGACTTGGCCATGTCTGCAAAGTCACACGTTCGATTTGTGCGGTCAATCCCACAGCGACGGAAAATCCATGCTCAAGGCGCACGAATTACACGAACAACTTGGCCAATTCGTACGACTCGTGTTATGGCGGACGCAACTGGTAAATACGGAGGAGATTCATGGACTTGGCGACGGTTTGCGAGACGACATCCCACGCGAAGCAGGCGAGTCCCGACGAGCTGGCAGAACGGTTCATGCAGGACGTGATCTGGCGGTTTCATGCGGAGCACTCGCGCATCTACACGGCGCTTGCGTTCCGACGCACCCGCAATGTGGATGGCCAGCGCGTCATCGTCGAAGTGGCACGGCTTCAGCCGAGCCGCAGCGTCGCTCGTCCCACGTGGACGCTGATTTTGTGGAACGTCGATGCCGTCAGCATCCAGTTCCGACCCGCCTCGAGTCTTCGGGGGGTCATCACGGCGTTTCTTGCTGCGTGACTTGCTGTGACTGGGGCGCGGTCTGCCGTGACATGGCTATCCACCGTTCCCTCTGCTTCCCAAAAACGGCGCTGCCACAACGGCTTGGGCAGGGCGTCACAGAGCCCAAGCTGTGACTCATTCTGTCGCGTTTTCTGTGACAAACCGCGCGTCCCAAACCGTAACCGATGGTGACGCTTTGTCGACGTAGATTTGATCTTTCGCTTCCGCTATTCTTGTCCTGTATCGTACTGTGCGAAGGGGGGGGATCACATGGCAGTGGGGCGCTGCGAAGGTTGTGGTCGGAGGCTTCCGCGAGCGGGACGAAGCCACATGCGTCATCACAACAGCACATGCCGAATGCGGGCGTGGCGGATGCGGGCTTATGCGGACGAGGAGGAGCTGCCGCGCAGTCCTCGTCCGCCGCAGCCGCGCTTCCATCAGAATCCGTCTCTGCTTCGTTTGGCGGCGCAACACCAGCAGCGAGCAGAGCGCGCTGAGCAGTCGAATCAAGATCTGCAACGGCAGCTGCTTGCTCAGGCAGAGCA
The DNA here is from genome assembly GCA_964588235.1 of uncultured Planctomycetales bacterium. Lineage (GTDB taxonomy): Bacteria > Planctomycetota > PLA2 > PLA2 > JAEUHO01 > CAZPOZ01. The sequence goes on along the minus strand of CAZPOZ010000386.1, from coordinate 2,779 downwards.
GATTGTGACGCTACAGGACCACAACTCCTTGCTTCGGCGACAGATTGAAGCGCTTAGACAGCGACGGCGAAGACCACCTCTCCCCCGTGGACCTCGCATCCGGCGGCGCAGGCCTCCTCGACCGCCGCTTCCTCCTGATCCAGATACGGATGGGCTGCGTCCGTTTCAGGACTTGGAGACGCGACTACGGCACTGCCAGCAGAGATTTCGGGAGCTGTCCGCTGTCACAGAGAGCCTGCGTGCGCAGCATGAATCGGAACAGCGACGCGGAGCAGAGCGCGAACAACTCCTTCAGGGAGCGCTCTCCCTTGCGCTGGAGAGACAGCCTCCGCCTTCTGGTCCGTGGTCGGCGCAGAGTGTTGCAGAGCTACTCTACCGAGCCTCACTCCTTCAAACAGAGAACGCCATTCTCCGTGGAGAAGTCGAGCAGATCACGGCAGAACGGGAGCAGCTCGGGACGCGGATTCTGTCCATTCTCCTCCCCAATCAAGCCGGTGTGCATGCCTCGAATCTGAACTACGATGTGGGCAGCGATCCCCTCATCCAGCAGAAGCGGCACGAACTGGTGCGACTCCATTCCTACTCTGTCTGGCAGGCGCAGAACCACCATCGACTCACAGCGCGAACGCTCGATCCAAGCAAGACCCTCGACGAGCAGGCGCTGGAAGCGGCGCTGGCGGCCCGCTGGCGACTGATCACACAACCGACGCTGGAAGTCCGCAGGAGGCGGCATCCCCCGCGCTGGATTTCGATCGGATTCTGTCTTGATCCGGCCAGCGAAAACACCCTGATCCGAAGCTCACAGCGTCGAATCAATGAGATCGAGGAAGCGATGAACGAAGGAGAAGCGGCAGCGTCTCTCTAGTAGTACTGCGTCACTTCATTGCAGAGCTTGCCACCTTCTCGACGAGACAACCCAAGTAGCCCGGAATGGCTCAGGTCAAGCTCTCGTCGAGGACGTAGCAAGCTGATCAGACAGATGACTTAGTACTACTAGTCCGTATCCATTTGCTCGTCATCGGACAGGAACTCCGCGATCGGACGCACATCAGCGACGATTTTTGCGAGCCGTTTGCGGTCAGCGCTGGAGAGCTTGCTTGCTGGCTCCTTTGGTAGTTCGTCTCCAACGAGTAGAGCATCTCGGCGTTCATACAAATAGTCCAGATAGACACGCTTGTCTGGACTGGCTGATACCTCCTCCATTAGCCGCTTGTCCTTTCCATCGAGCGGAGTAGGAACGAGAGGCAGCGATGCAACAACGCTTATTCCTTCTCTCTTTGCACGTGCAAAACGCGCATTCAGATAGCGCCCGAGCGCTTGCCAGAACGGATGGCTCGCTGCACGTTTGATCTCCTTCCGTTCCTCACGCGAGAGCTGGGTCATGGGCTCTGAAGGGGGCGAAACGTTCGACGCCAAAGCCGTCGACAAACGCTGTTCATAGAGGACCTGCGCCAGACTCTCAAGCTGCTTGGCAAACTTCCCTGGGCCATCCCAAAACGGGTCGCGCTTCGACTTCGATTTCTGGCCGGATCCTGGAATGGAAGCGACTTGCTCAGAAGAAAAGCCAGGAATGAGTGGAGGACGGACGGAACTCCCAGCGTCTCCCACTTGCAACGGTTGCGACAGATTCGTCACAGGCTCAGTCGCCACCGAAACAGCCGCAATAGCTTCCGCTGACGATTCCGTGTTCGATGGAACAACGTCACATCCTGTGGCTGCTGCTTCGGTTGAGGATGCGGTCACGGATGGCTGTGACGCCGAGTCTGTCTGTTCTGTGACGGCTGTGCCAGTGTCGGTTGTGGAGGGAAGCGCCATCGCCACGGACGGTTCTGCAAGCGCACCGATGGTCGCGCTCTCGCGTTCGGTTGGAAGCGCGATGGGAGTGTGTGACTTGGAATCAATGTGGAGCATTGCATCGTGGGGAGCCGGATCGACCGGACCAACGACAAAGCACAGCCCCGGAATGGTCGCACCACGTTCTCTGCGGAGCCTGTTTCCTTCCGAATCGATCCACACGATCCGATACCAGCCGCCATCACAGAGTCGTGGATCATCAGGATACTCAAACGGAGTGATGGAATAGCAGGCCCGCCGCTCGGCTTCACGGCGACGAGGAATCAGTCTGGGTGGAAGCAATCCATCGCGACGCGGCAGCATCAGCCGATAGCCAACCGCCCCCGTTGGTGCCTGCGATGTGACCTGCACACGCATGTCGATGCGCGGAGCCACATTTCGATTCACTTTTCCACGCAGCTCACTCACTGCGTCCAGGATTCGATTCAGTTGCGCAGACAGCAGCGACATCCTGTCCGATGACGACGGTTTCGGACTCCCAATGTTCCTGTGGGACGGACCCCGTTTCCGAACAGACTGAGCCTTGGCCAGTCGTTGCAGCGGCTCCTGTGACGTGTCGCTTGGCTCGTCCTGTTTCTGTGTCGCGCGATATTTCGCAGAGCGACAAGCGGAGCTACAGATCTTCTGCCTCCCTCGTAGCGGAGTCTCCTTGCAGACCGGACACAGCTTCTTTTCCATAGTGACACAGTACCGCGACAGTTATGTAGGTATGTCGGCGCAAAAAGGCGGGGGCATCTGGCGACGGTCCGCCATGTAGATAGGTAGTGGTCAGGCAAGTCGCGCCAGGGCGCGCCGGTCCGCATGGTCCACGGGATGCCGTTGAAGTCAGAGCGATGATCCGGATTCGGACGGCCACCGTTGGATTTCAGAGGAAGCAGCAGATGTTGCAGCCTCTGCCATTGGAGTTCACTCCGTTGTCCGCGTC
>CAZPOZ010000385.1:0-3796 GCA_964588235.1 uncultured Planctomycetales bacterium | reverse complement strand
TGACCGGCGGCGGCCCGGGGATCATGGAAGCGGCCAACCGCGGCGCCTGGGACGCCGGCGGCCGCTCGGTGGGCTGCAACATCGAGCTGCCCCAGGAGCAGCAGCCCAACCTCTACCTGGACCGCTTCGTCACCTTCCGGCACTTCTTCGTGCGCAAGGTGATGCTGGTCAAGTACTCCTACGCCTTCGTGGCGCTGCCCGGCGGCTTCGGCACCCTGGACGAGATCTTCGAGGCCGCCACGCTGATCCAGACGGGCAAGATCCATGGCTTCCCGCTCGTGCTCATGGGCAGCGACTACTGGAACCCGCTGCTCGCCTTCCTGCGCGGCACGCTCGTGCCCCACGGCACGATCGACGCCGAGGACGTGCAGCGGCTGCAGGTGACCGACTCGCCCGAGGAGGCCGCGCGCTTCATCCACGAGGTGAGCGTGAGCCGCTTCGGTCTCTCCCTGGCCGAGCCCCGCAAGGCCCGCTGGTACCTCGCCGAGCGCCGCCTCAGGCCGAGGTAGCCCCCGCCGGCGGGCGGGCCGCCGGCCGGCGCAGCGCCACGGCCAGCGCCGCGGCCAGCAGCGCCCAGCCGGGCGCTCCGTCGTAGAGCGCCTTCGTGCCGGCCCAGGCCGGCGTCCCGAGCCGCTCGCTGACGGCCCCGTAGGACTGGAGCACCCAGATGCCGGCGGCGTGCACGCCGAGGGGCGTCCACAGGGTGCCCGAGCGCACGTAGAGGACCCTGAGGAGCGCGCCGAACAGCAGCAACCCGAGGAATGCGGGCCCGAAGGCCACCGGGTCGACCAGCGTGGTGCCCCAGGTGCCGAGGGCCTCGAGCGCGCCGGCGAGGTCCGGGGTGACGGGGTCCTTGAGCCGCGTGGAGCGGAACGCGTGGACGGCGGCGAAGACGACCGTCGCCGCGCCGACGGCCGCGCGGGGCCCGCAGGGCCCGGCCAGCCGGTGCGGCAGCCAGGCGCGGAAGAACCACTCCTCGATCGCGCCCACGACCACGGCCGTGCCCAGCGTCTTGACCACGCGCCAGGCCACGCGCGGCAGGGGGTCGTCCACGTGCAGCCGCAGCCAGCCGGCCGCGCCCTGGGCGGCCAGCACGGCCACGAGCACGAGCAGCGTGGTCCCGAAGGCGCGCAGGCCGGGCGCTCCCGCCGCCCGGGGCCCGACCAGGCCCAGGTCGGCCCGGGAGAGGTCGCGCCAGGGCCTGAGGCCCGCGAAGACCACCACGGCCACGGGCACGAGCAGCAGGCGGCGCAGCACCTTGCCGAAGGGGTCGCCGCCGCTGGTGCGCGCAGGGTCGAGCCAGCCCAGGCCGACGAGCAGGTGGTAGACCGCCGGCGCGGCGAGCACCGCCAGGGCCGCCAGCGCCAGTCCCACGAGCAGCCAGGGCCAGAACGGACGGCGCTCGGGGGGCATGCGGGCGGGCCTCGGGACCGCGCGAGCATACGGCGTGGGGACCGGACCGGCCCGCTCCACGGGGTCGGGTTGGAAGGCGCGGTCCGCCTGAGGTCCGCCCCCGGGCTCAGACCGCGCGCGTCTTCCAGGTGCCGCGGGCGAACCAGGCCGCGCAGGCGAGCCCGCGCAGCGCGGCGGTGAGCGAGATGACCGCGAACAGCCCGGCCGGGCCCCAGCCCAGCTCGAGCACGGCCCACGCCGCCAGCGGGATGCGCAGCAGCGAGAAGGTGCCGCTGATCAGCAGCGGGGGCACGGTCAGGCCGGCGCCGCCGAAGGCGCCGTCCAGCACCAGCTCCAGCGCCTGGAACGGCAGGCACAGGGCCACGATGCGCAGGTAGGCCGCCCCGTGGGCGAGCGCGCGGGGGCTCTCGGTGAACAGGCCGGCGATGGGCTCGGCCGCGGCCAGCAGCACCAGCGCCCACAGGCCGCAGAGCGCGGCGCACTGCCTCACGGCCCCCCAGGCGTAGCGCGCCGCCTCCTCGGGCCGGCCGGCGCCGAGCGAGCGGCCGACGAGCGAGGCGGCGGCGGCCGACCAGCCGATGCCCAGCACGAAAGCCACGCCCTCGCCGTTGTGCCCGATGCCGAGCCCGGCCTGCGCGGCGGGGCCGTCGGCCCGGTCTGCCAGGCGGTGCAGCACGAGGTAGATCGCGTTGAACAGCACGCTGGACACGGCCAGCGGCACGCCCACGCGGGTGAGCCGGCGGAAGACGGCGACGTCCAGGCCCAGCAGGCCCGGGGCGCCCAGGCGCGTGCCCGGCTGCAGGCGCAGCACGGGGTCGGGCGGCCGCTCCGCGCGCAGGAAGCCGCGGGCGCGCAGCGCGCGCAGCGAGAGCGCGAGCCCGGCGCCGTAGGAGAGCACGTGCGCCAGCGCGGCGCCGCCGACGCCCAGCGCGGGGAGGGGGCCGAGCCCGAAGATCAGCAGCGGGTCGAGCGCCACGTTGAGCCCGACCGACAGCAGGCCGATGCGCAGCGGCACGCGCGCGTCGCCGTGGGCGCGGAAGACGGCGTCGGCGGCCAGCTGGGCCAGGATCAGCGCCCCGCCGCCCCAGTAGAGGCGGGTGTAGAGCGTGCCGGCGGCCTCCACGCCCGGAGCGGCGTGCGAGGCACGGTAGATCCAGGGCGCGAGGCCGTAGCCCACGACCCCGGCCAGCACGCCCAGCGCCGCGGCCCAGCGCAGCCCCTGCGAGGCCACGTAGGCCGCGCCCTCGGGCCGCGCGGCGCCGACGTAGCGGGCCACGAGCGCGGTCAGCCCCGTGCCCACCAGCGCCCCCACCGCCGAGAAGAGCCAGATCGAGATCATGCCCACGGAGAGCGCGGCGGTGGCGTCCTCGCCCAGGGTCTTGAGCCAGGCCATGTCCACGGCGCGGTGCACGAGCACGAGCGCGGCGCTGCCCGCGGCGGGCAGCGCCAGGGCCAGGACGGCGCGCGCGCTGAGGGCGTCCCCCCTCACCGGGCGGGGCCGTCGGGCTCGGCGGGCTCGAACAGGCCCGAGGCGCCGGTGAGCACGACGAGCGCGGCCAGCAGGCTCCAGACCACGGCGGTCAGGAACAGGCTGCCCACGGGATCGCGCACGGCGACGAGCCCCCGGTGGAGCGTGGGCGCGAAGCCCGCGGCCAGCGCGGCCAGGGTGAGGAGCCCCTCGAGGCCCCGGCGCGCGGCGGCAGCGCCGCGGCGGGGCAGGAAGGCGAGCGGCGCCAGCGCGATCCAGCCGGCCAGCGCCGCGGGCAGCCACTGGGCGTCGCTGGCCAGCGAGGCGGCCACGAACACGCCGGCGCCCACGCGCACCCAGGTGATCTCGCCGGCGCGGGCGGCGACGAGGCGTGCGCCGCCGTCGAGCAGGGCCAGCAGGGCCAGGGGGCCGAAGACCGGCAACCAGCCGGCGCGCTGCTCGCCGCCCGGGACCCACGGGTGGCCCAGCGCGAGCAGCCCGGCGACGGCCAGCGCCAGCGTGCCCGAGGTGAAGGCCTCGCCGGCGAGCAGCCCCCGCCGCGTGCCGGCGCACAGCGCGGTGAGCGACAGGCCCCAGAGCACGACCAGCGCCGAGAAGCCGACGGCGCCGGTTCGCGCCGTGCCGGCCTCGCGCTCGGCCAACCCGTCGCTGACGCGCTGCACGTCGGCCCAGGGCAGCAGCCACGCGCCGGCGAGCAGCGCGAGCAGGGCCAGCCGAGCCCAGGCGCGCGCGGGGGGTGCCGGCGCGGCGCCGGGCGCCGGGGGCGGGGCGCTCACGCGGCCGGCTCCGGGGCGGGGCTCCCGTCGGGCTCGGCGGGCGCGCCGCGACGGCGGATCGCGGCCCCGAGCAGCACGACCGCCTCGAGCGCGGCGAGGCCGAGGACGGCCAGGGCCA
>CAZPOZ010000384.1:0-3802 GCA_964588235.1 uncultured Planctomycetales bacterium | reverse complement strand
GCCGAAGAACCTGCACAACGCGCTCGGGATCCTCAAGCGCAAGCTGGGCCACCTCGAGGAGGGCAGCCGCCGGGGCCTGTACGGGCTCTCCGCGGCGGGCCGTCAGTACGTCGAGGGGCGCTTCCGCTGACGGGCTCCCGGCGCGAGGCGCACGGTCCAGGCAGGACCGTGCGACGCGCGGGGCTCGAGGCCGCTCAGGCCCCGAGCGGCTCGTACCCGGGGCCGGCGCGTCCCGCCGGAGCCTGCCGGCGCAGGTCCGTGGACCGACCGCTTCGGGATGCGCGCGCAGCGCCAGGGGTGACCTGCCTCGCGGACCCTCTCCACCGGGGTCCCGAAGCCGTCGCCCGGGAGCCCGCCCGAGCATCGGGCCGGCGGAGCTACGCGCCGGCAGGCGCCTCTTCCGGAAGGAACGCGCGCGCCACCCACGAGGCGAAGTCGAGCCCGCGCGCGGTGGGGGCGAGCCGGCTGCCCGCGAGCGTCAGCAGGCCGTCGGCCACGTGGCGGGCGATGGCCGGCCCATGGCACCGGCGTGCGTCCAGCCCCGTGCGCCGGGCGAGGTCGTCGAGGTCCACGCCTTGCGCGAGCCGCAGCCCCATCATCAGCGCCTCGAACAGGCGCACGGGAGCCGGCGAGGTCTCGGTCCACTCCTCCGCGTGCCCGGACCGTGCGATGGCCTGCGCGTAGCGGCCCGGATCGCTGAGGTTCTTCCAGCGTCGGCCTTCCACGTGGCCGTGCGCACCGGCGCCCAGGCCCCACCAGGAGGCGCTGCGCCAGTAGCCCAGGTTGTGGAGGCACTCCGCCCCGGGCCGCGCGTAGTTGCTCACCTCGTAGCGGCGCAGCCCGGCCTCGGCGAACGCCCGCACGACGAGCGCCTGGTGCTCGGCCTCCCGCTCGTCGTCCGGCTCGGGCAGGCGTCCCTCCCGCATCCAACGGGTGAAGGGCGTGCCCTCCTCGTAGGTCAGCACGTAGGCGGAGACGTGCTCGGTGCCGAGCGCCAGCGCGGTCGCGACGTCCTCGGCCTGCTCCGCGAGCGTCTGCCCGGGCAGGGCCAGGATCAGGTCGATGGAGAGCCGGCCGATGCCGGCCTCGCGCAGCAGCTCGAGGCCCCTGCCCACGTCGTCGGCGCCGTGCGTGCGCCCCAAGGTGCGGAGGTGCCCGGCGTGGAACGACTGTGCCCCCAGGCTCACCCGCGTGACGCCGGCGTCCACCAGGGCTCGGGCCTTCTCCGCCGTGAGCGAGCCGGGGTTGGCCTCGACGGTGAACTCGGTCAGGCGCCGCGCGCCCAAGGCCTCGCGCACGCCGCCGAGGTAGCGCGCGAGCAGGCCCGCCGGCGCGTGGGTGGGCGTCCCGCCGCCCACGAACAGCGTGCGTGGGTGCGACCCGGCCGACCGCCCCCGAGCCTCAGCGATCAGGGCGTCGGCATAGGCTTCGGACTCGGCCTCGCGCCGGGCATGCGAGTTGAAGTCGCAGTAGGGGCACTTCTGCGCGCAGAAGGGCCAGTGCACGTAGGCGTGCTCGACGTCCGGCCGCGGTACGCCGCTCACGCCGAGGGGCCCCCTCCCTCGAGGCCCTCCCGCAGGCGCGCGAGCGCCTGCTGCTCGAGCTGGCGCACCCGCTCCCGCGACAGCCGCAGCCGGCGCCCGATCTCGCGCAGCGTCAGGGGCGGGAAGCCCGTGCTCAGGCCGAACCGCAGGCGCAGCACCTCCGCCTCGCGCTCGGGCAACCGCTCCAGCCGCGCGAGCAGGCCCGCGCGCTCCCAGTCGCCCAGGTCGATCAGGTCCGGCCGTTCGGCGCGCGGATCGACGACCGAGTCCACGGTCTCGAACAGCACGTCGAGGGACACCGTGGCGCTGCCCGGCGCGGCCGCGTGGAACAGCCGGAGCAGCAGCCGGCGTCGGCCGGGCTGCGGATCGAGCGCGGCGAGCAGCTCGTCGTCCTCGGGCGGGCGGCCGTGGCGCGACTCGAACTCGCGCGCGAACCCGCGCCAGCGGTTGACCTCCTCGGCCAGGTAGGACGGCACGCGCACCGTCTTCACGGTGTTCATCAGGGAGCGGCGCACGGCCTGCTTGATCCACCAGGTTGCGTAGGTGCTGAAGCGCGTCTCCTGGGTGGGATCGAACTTCTTGGCCGCGTGCACCAGCCCGACGTTGCCCTCTTCGACGAGGTCGGGCAGGGTCAGCCCGCGGCCGACGTAGCGCTTGGCCACCGACACGACGAGGCGGAGGTTGGCCTCCACCATCGCCGCGAGCGCCTCGTTGGCCTCGATGAGCTCGTCGGGGACGGCGTCGGCCGCGTAGGCGCGCTGGATGCGCCGCGCCAGGTCCTTCTCCTGCTCGGGCGTGAGCAGGGGGAACTGGCGGATGTCCTTCAGGTAGGTCTCGAACGCGGCGTCGCCGCGGGGCTTGGGCATCGGCTGCGATGCTACCCGCCCGTGCGCGCCGCCCGCACTCGCTCGTAGAGCGCCTCGTACTGGGGCACCACGCGCTCGGGCGTGAAGCGCTCCACGGCCGAGGCCCGGGCCGCCGCCTTGAGCCGGGCCAGCCGCCCGCGGTCGCGCAGCAGCTCGACGACGCGCGCGCCCAGGCCGGGCAGCTCGGCCTCGGGCACGAGCAGGCCGTCCTCCCCGTCCCGGATCACCTCGGGCAGTCCTCCGGCCCGCGTGGCCACCGGGACGACGCCCGCGGCCATGGCCTCGAGCGCCGCCAGCCCGAACGACTCGTGCTCGCTGGGCAGCAGCAGCACGTCGGCGCAGGGCAGCAGCTCCTCGACCGCCGCCTGAGCACCCAGGAACCGCACGCGGTCCCGGAGGCCCAGGGCGCGGGCGCGCGCCTCGGCCGCGGCCCGGTCCGGTCCGTCGCCCACCATCACCAGGCGGGCGGGCAGCGCCGCGACCACGCCCGCGAAGGCCTCCACCACCAGATGCGCCCGCTTGACGGGCCGGAAGTTGCTCACGTGGATCAGGACGGCCTCGTCCTTCGGCGCCAGGCAGGCGCGCGTGCGCGGCGAAGGCTCCGGGCGGAACCGCTGCACGTCCACGAAGTTCGGGATCACCTCGATCGGACGCGTGCGCCCGAACACGGCGTCGGTCTCGGACCGCAGCCAGGCGCTGACGGCCGTGACGGCGTCGGAGCGGCGCAGGGCGTGCTCGGTGACCCGCCGGTAGGACCGGTCCTGCCCCACGACCGTGATGTCGGTGCCGTGCAGCGTGGTCACCACCGGGAGCGCGCGCGGTGCGAGCATGTCCTTCACCAGCAGCGCGGCCAGCGTGTGCGGGATCGCGTAGTGCGCGTGCAGCAGGTCCAGGCCCTCGGCCTCGGCCACCTCCGAGAGGCGCGAGGCGAGCGCGATCTCGTAGGGCGGGTAGCGGAAGAGGGGATACGAGGAGACCTCGACCTCGTGGAGCTCGAGGCGTGCGTCGAACTCGGGCAGCCGCGCCGGCTGGGCGTACGAGAACAGGTGCAGCTCGTGGCCCCGCGCGGCCAGGCCGCGGGCCAGCTCGACCGCCACCACCCCGGAGCCCCCGATCGTGGGGTAGCACAGCACGCCGATCTTCACGGGCGCCGTCCCCGGGCGCAGGGGCCGGGCCGGCGCCACGCCCCGCGGCGCGTCGTCATCGGCCTTCCGCTACCGGCCCAGCGCGCCGGTTGCTTGGGCACGGCCCGCAGAGGCCATCCATAGGCCCGTCCGCAAGAGAGGTCTCGCCCGCCGAAGGGCCCTACCCCTAACTTGGTGGCCCTGTGGTTCACAGCCAACGCCACCAAGATAGGCGATGCGAGGCACGTGCGGCGCGCTGGAGCCGGGC
>CAZPOZ010000383.1:0-3804 GCA_964588235.1 uncultured Planctomycetales bacterium | reverse complement strand
GCCACGCCGGAGGCGATCGACGGCATCATGAAGCTGGGGATGAACCACCCGATGGGGCCGTTGGCGTTGGCCGACCTGATCGGTCTGGACACCTGCCTGGCGATCATGGAGGTGCTGCACCGCGACCTGGGCGACTCGAAGTACCGGCCTTCGCCGCTGCTGCGCAAGATGGTCGCTGCGGGCCACCTGGGCAAGAAGGCGGGCCGCGGGTTCTACGGGTACGGGTAGCGGCGGGGGAGGGGGGATCCCGTGGAACTCGCGGTCTTCCTGCGCCCCGACGTGGAGGGGACCCCCGAGGCGCAGGAGGCGCGCTCGCTCGCGCTCGGGTTGTTGGAGGCGCTGCGCGAGCCGGGGCCGGCCGAGGCCATCGCCGCCGCCAACCGTCCCGGGACGTCCAGCCACGCCGTGCAGGCGGTGGTCCTGCCGGCGGCAGCCGCGCTGGGGTTCACGTCGGAGAAACGGGGGCTGTACCAGGGCAGCGTTCCCGGGCTTCGGCCCGACTTCTACCGTCCGCTGGGCGACGGCAGCGGCATCCTGCTCGAGGTCGAGCGCGGGAAGACGACCACGAACAACATGGACCTGCTCGACTTCTGGAAGTGCCACCTCTGCGAGCGGGCGCACTACCTGTTCCTCTTCGTGCCCCTGCAGTTGATGCACAGCGACGACTCGGGCATCAAGCGCGAGTTCGAGAGCGTCCGCCGGCGCCTCGGGGCCTTCTTCCAGCCGCGCAACCTCACGAACGTCCGCGGCCTGTTCCTGTTCGGCTACTGAACGGGAGGTCGCAGACCCAAGGCGGCGGTGGCGAGGCCAGCGCCAGCGCATGGAAGCAGCAGCGACAGCTGGGGCAATAGCTGACACGGACGGTGGGCGCAGCTTGATGGGCGACGTAGGCCTCGACGGAGGCGGACGACCTCCGCACTGGTTCAGCCGAGCAGGGAGTCCCCATGCCCAGGTTTCTCATGCCGATCCACATCCTGCGCTGTCTTGAGAGCCTGGACAAGGTCCTTCAAGCGGGCGACGCCCAGGAGTACCTCTGCGAACTGCGCTGGGATCAACTCCAGGCGTCGCGCTTCCTCCTCAGCGAGCTCCTCGACACGGCCGTGCTCGTTTGTGAGGACTTCCAGTACGACCGCCTGCTTGCCCGCAGGGCGCTCCAGCGCGCGCGCGCGGCACTGGCTCGGCTGGCCCGCCCACGGCGCTCGCGGGCCGGGAAGTCGGCGTCGCGGGGTGGACCGCGTCCGTCCGGCGCACGCACGCGCGACGGTGCGTCTGCGGAGCCGCCATGTCGTGCGTTCGGCTCATCCAGGGCCCCTGCCTCTGGCTGGACTCGGGCCGGCGCATCCGGCTGCCGGGGCCCATTGCCGACGTGCGCCTGTTCGAGGGCGTCCTCTGCGTGCTGCTTGCGTGGCGAAGTGGCCCCCGCCGCGCAGCGACGGCTCGTGTCCGCCTCGACAACGCCTACGGCTACGACCTACGTGGGGCACGAAGGTGGCGGGCCGTTCCGCTCCCTGGCGACGATCTTGGCAACGTGTTCACGGCGTTCGTCGAATCCGTGCCATCCCTGATGCTGCACGAGGCCCGCGGGTGGCACATGCTCCTGGACCCCGGCACGGGGTCCATCGCGGGCCTGGATCGCGTCACGTGACGGGCGTGGGAGGCCTCTCGCGCTCCCGCAGGACGCGGCCCGGCGCTCAGTCCTGCCGGCGTGGGCAACGAGTCCGTGACGACCCGCCTCGGGCATCGCAGAGGGCGGGGCCGTCACCGAGTGGGGGCTGCCAGCGTCCTTTGGGCTCCAGCGCCGCGGGCTCAACGTTGGAGCAGCGTCATCCGCCAGCCGAGGGGGGCCACGAAGGTGGGGAGCAGGAGCAGCGCCAGCGTCGAGAGGAGCACCAGGCAGAGCCCCGCGCGCGGAGCCCGCGAGCGCGCCGCCACCCCGGCCAGGTAGCCCCAGAGGAAGCCGGCGCCGTGCCCGACGTGGCTGATGCGCATCCCCCCCAGCTCGGTCAAGAGGATCAGCAGCACGTTGCCCGCGATCAACGAGTGCAGGAACACCCGGTTGACCATCGCGCCCGCCAGCACGTGATGGCGCCGGAGCGCCAGGAGCCAGGCCTCCAGCCCGAAGATGCCCCCCGAGAGCCCGATCGCCGGCTCCCCCTGCACCAGCCAGGCCGAGGCCGTGCCCGCCATGCCCGCCCCGAGCGCCACGAAGAGCAGCCCCTTGGCCCCCCAGCCCCACTCGAACCAGCGCCCCAGCTGCCACAACGCCAGCCCGTTCATCGCCAGGTGCCAGATCTGGAAGTGCGTCACGCACCACAGCGCCGGCTGCCAGGGATGCGGATGATGCACCCAGCGCAGCGCCCCCGCTTCCAGCACGGCCGGCGCCTCGAACAGCAGCTCCAGGAAGGGGCCCCGCAGCGCCTCGATCTTCGTGGCGAAGAACACCACCACCAACAGCCCCAGCAACGCCCCCGTCGCCCGCGGCTCCGGCTGCGCCGAGCTCGGGCGGAACACCCCCGCCCCCGAACGGACCCGGACCGGGTGCACGCGGCTGCGCAGCGCCTCCGCGCAGCCCGGGCAGCGCAGGTCGGGCGCCGCGCCGAACATCTCCTCGCGCGGCGTCGCCACGCCGCAGACGACGCACGCCACAGGCTCGAGACCCACGCCCGCGCCCTCAGTCGCCCGTGGCCACGACCGTGGCCGGCTCGACCATCAGCACCACCGTGCGCAGCTCCGCGCGCGTGCGGTGCACGACGCCCCGCGGCACGGTCACCCCCTGGCCCCGCTCCAGCGCCAGCGTGCGCCGCCGGCCGCCCTCCTCCAGGTCCACCAGCAGCCGACCCTCGAGCACGAAGAAGAACTCGTCCTCGCGGTCGTGTTTGTGCCAGTGGAACTCGCCCAGGAAGACCCCCAACCGCACGACGGCGTCGTTCACCCGCGTCAGCGTCTGGTTCCACCAGGGCTGGGTGCAGGCCTGCGCCAGCGCACCGGCCTCCACGACCTCCAGCGGGCCGTACTTCACGTCGGTGTGGATGTCGTAGGGCACGGGACCTCCCCCCGGAGTGTAGGGGGGGGCGCCCCGGAGCACCCCCGGACGGGGGGGCTCGCGCCTGAAGGGCCCCCCGTCGCCCCCCTCCGTATCCTCGGGTCCCGGCGCCGGCCGGACCCCGAGGAAGCGACATGGACTTCGACCTGCCCGAAGAGCTGGTCCTGCTGCGGGACTCCGCCCGCGCCTTCGCCGAGCAGGAGCTCGCCCCCCGCGTCGCCGACGTCGAGGAGCACGAGACCTTCGTGCAGGAGCAGGTGCGCCTGTGCGGCGAGCAGGGCTTCCTCGGTATGGCCGTGCCCGAGGCCTACGGCGGGACGGCGCTGGGGTCGCTGGGCAGCGCCGTCGTGCTGATCGAGCTCAACCGGGTCTGCCCCAGCACCGGCGTGACGGTCTCGGTCCACAACAGCCTGTGCTGCGAGTCGATCGTGCGCTTCGGCTCCGAGGACCAGAAGCGGCGGTACCTGCCCCGGCTCGCCGGCGGCGAGTGGCTCGGCGCCTACGCCCTCTCCGAGGCCGGAAGCGGCTCCGACGCCGGCTCGCTCGTCTGCAAGGCGACCCGCGACGGCGACGCCTTCGTGCTCCAGGGCAGCAAGCTGTGGATCAGCCACGGCGACCAGGCCGACCTCGTCACGGTCTTCGCGCGCACCGACCCCGCCGCCGGCACCCGTGGGATCACCGCCTTCCTCGTCGAGACCTCCTGGCCCGGCTTCCGGGCGGGCAAGAAGGAGAAGAAGATGGGCCTGCGCGGCTCGACCACC
>CAZPOZ010000382.1:0-3809 GCA_964588235.1 uncultured Planctomycetales bacterium | reverse complement strand
CCGCCGGCGAGAGGTCGGGCAGCAGCAGCGCGAACTCCTCGCCGCCGTAGCGGGCCACGAGGTCGATCTCGCGCAGCGCGCCCTCCAGGCGCCGGGCCACCTCGACCAGCGCGCGGTCGCCCGCGTCGTGCCCGTGCCCGTCGTTGAGCGCCTTGAAGCGGTCCACGTCCAGGATGGCCACGCCCAGCCCGCGGCCCGCGCGCCGGGCGCGCTCCAGCTCGCGGGCCAGCGCGCGCTCGAAGGCCCTGCGGTTGGGCAGGCCCGTGAGCGCGTCGCGCGCGCTGCGGACCTCCGCCCGCCGGAGCCGGCGCGCGCTGCGCAGGGCCTGACCCGCGCGTCGGACCAGGCGCACCCAGGCCTCCAGCGTGGGCGCGGCCGGCAGCCGGTCGTGGGGGAAGCCCGTCAGGCTCAGCACGCCCTCGCAGGCCCCCTCGCGGCCCAGGGGCAGCACCACGTAGGCCTCGCCCGGGTAGCCCCGGGGGCCGCCCACCGAGCCCTGGCCGGTGACGGGCCGCCCCAGGGCCGCGGCGCGCCCGGCCACGCCCACCCCCAGGGGGACCCGCACCTTGCCGAGCAGACCGGCGTCGAGCCCTCGACCGGCGCGCAGGACGAGCGAGCGGCCGGCCCCGTCGGTCAGCATCAGGCTGACGCGGGCCGCGTCGGAGGTCTCCGCCAGGGTGCGGATCAGGTAGGCGGCCAGCGCCGCCGGGCGTTCGAGCCGTGCGAGGCAGCCCTCGGAGAAGCGCCCCACGTCGAGCGGGGCGGGCGTCTCCCCGCTGCCGTCGGCGCGCGGAAGCTCGGACCCCGGGGCCGGCACCCCGGCCGCGGGCGCCGGGGCGCGGGCCGTGCGCGACTCGCGCGGGGGGGCCAGGGCGGGCAGCAGGGCCTCGCAGGAGCCCACCAGCGGCACGTCCAGGCGCCCGGCGGCCCGCGCCACCCGCGCCGGCGGGTCGCCGGCCAGCACCGCGAGGCTCCCGGCGCCCGCGCGGGCCGCCAGCGCGCGCAGGGCGGCGCGGGGCCGCCCGGCGAGCACGTCGGCGCCCACGAGCAGGCGGGCGTACGGGCGCCGCGCCAGCGCGTGCAGCGCCTCGTGCACGCCGGGCGCGGTCTCCACGTCCACGCCCTCGGGGCCCTCGCGGGCCACGGCCAGGGCCGCCGCGGCGCCCACCACGAGCCAGCGCGGGCGGCCGCGGGCGTCGGCCGAAGGCTCGCGGGAGGGGGCCGGCAGCCGCATGGGAGCTCCCCTAGACGATCTCCTGAGGCAGGGACAGGAGCGCCTCGGCGGCCTCGGGGTGGAACTGGACGCCCTTGAGCGCGCGGATCTCCTCCAGCGCCTGGGCGCGGCTGCGCGAGGGCCGGTAGGGGCGGGCGTGCGTCATGGCGTCGAAGGCCTCCGCCACGCCCACGATACCGGCGCCCAACGGGATCTCCTCGCCGCGCAGCCCGTCGGGGTACCCGGCGCCGTCGGGCCGCTCGTGGTGGTGGCGCACGAAGGCGGCCGCCTCGCCGAAGGGCGCGAGCAGGCGCGCCCCCAGCACGCAGTGCCCGCGCACGACGGACATCTCGTCGTCGCTCAGGGGGCCGCGCCGCTGCAGCAGGGCGTCGGGCACGCCCACCTCGCCCACGTCGTGCAGGCGCGCGGCGGTCTCGATCACGCGCCGCAGCCGCGGCGAGAGGCCCAGGCGGTCGGACATGCGCACGGAGAGGTCGGCCACGCGCCCGCTGTGCCCGGCCGCCAGCGCCCCGCGCCCCTCCAGCACCTCCAGGATGCCCAGGGCCACGTCCAGGGCGTTCTGCTCGGCCGCCCGGCGCTGCTGGTCGGCCTCCACGGCCACGGCCAGCGCGGGCGCGACCAGGGAGAGCAGGAATCGGTCGCCGGGATCCTCCGAGGCGGGGGCCTCGCGCAGCAGGGTCAGCCCGCCGGCGGGCCCGCTGGACAGGCACAGCGCCGCGGCCAGGGCCTCGAGCGGGCGACCGTAGCCCAGCACGACGTCGCGCGCCACGCCGTCGGCGGCCGCGCGCGCGCGCCCCACGAGGTCGCTGCCCAGGGCGGGCAGCAGGTGGGGGGGCACCGTGCCCTCCAGGTGCTGCGCCAGCCGCACGCCGTCCTCGAGGGCGACCTCGATGCGCGCCGCCCGGGCCGCGAAGCGCGTGGTCAGGATGCGCGCCGTGGTGCTCAGCACCCGGTCCAGGTCCACCTCGCGGGCCAGCAGCCGGGTGAGCTCGGCGACGAACTCGAGGTCGCGCACGCGCCGCTCCAGGTCGGCGCGCGAGAGCTC
Organism: uncultured Planctomycetales bacterium; assembly: GCA_964588235.1. Classification (GTDB taxonomy): domain Bacteria; phylum Planctomycetota; class PLA2; order PLA2; family JAEUHO01; genus CAZPOZ01. The sequence continues at coordinate 1,530 of CAZPOZ010000382.1, read as the reverse complement.
CAGGTCGTGCTCGGCGGCCGCCAGCGCCTGCTCGGCGCGGTCGCGGCGCTCGCGCAGGTCGTGCGCCTCGTCCCGGACGCGGTCGGAGGCGCTGCGCTCGGCGGCCAGCAGCCGGCGGGCCGTGAGCACGCGGTCCACGACGCGGCGCAGGTCGTCGAGCTGGAACGGCTTGGCGAGGTAGTCGTCGGCGCCGAAGCGCAGCGCCTCCACCGCCGTCTCGGTGGAGGCGTAGGCCGTGATCAGGATGCTGGCCAGGTCGGGCCGCAGGCTCTTGGCCGTGCGGATCAGGTCGAGCCCGCCCATGCGCGGCATCTTGAGGTCGGTGAGCAGCACGGCGACGTCGCCCTGCTCGAGGTCCGGCAGGGCGGCCAGGCCGTCCTCGCGGGCGGTCACCCGGTAGCCCTCCCGGCGCAGGGCCATGGCGAGCAGCGTGCGGATCTGGGGCTCGTCGTCCACCACGAGGATGTGCGCCCCGGGCGGGGGGGAGGCCGGCGGCGCGGGATCGGGGGTCCGCATGCCCGTTTCGATCGGTCGCCGCGGCGTGCGACCGTAGGGGCCCGTTTCGTGAGGCCCTCGTCTGCCCCCCCCTCGGGGCTCAGCCCGGGAGGGTCAGGGTCAGGAGCAGGCCGGCGGGCCGGGCGGCGGCCCGCAGGCGTCCGCCGTGCAGGCGCAGCACGGAGGCGGCGAGGGCGAGACCGGGGCGGGGCCGGCGGGTCTGTTCGTGGCTTGTCAGGACCGTGTGGAGCGCGGCGCTCAGGCCCCCTTCGGGCGCGGGCAGGCCCCGTCCCAGGAGCTGCAGGGCCCGGGGGCCGCCCTCGCGCCGCGGCGGCCGCAGGCGCACGGAGACCTCGGCCGGCGGCCGGGGGGCCTGGGCCGACAGCCAGCCGAGGCAGCAGGCCAGCGCCTGCTCGAGCTGGGCGCCGTCGGCCTCCGCCACCACCCCGGCCGCGGGGGGCGTGCCCACGAGCCGGACCAGCCCGGCCGTCGAGGCGGCGCTCACGGCGGCGACCAGCAGGCTCCCGAGGTCGACCTCGCGCCGGACCGGCGGCGAGAGCCGCCCGAAGGCGGCGAGCAGGGCGACCACGTCGCGGATGCGTCCGAGGGGCTCCCGCTGCGCCTCGGCCGGCCCGCCCCGGGGGGCGGCCGCCTCGGCGGCCAGCTGCAGCACCTGCAGCGGGTTGTTGATCGCATGGGCGACCTCGGCCGCCAGCCGGCCCAGGGCTTCCGGGTCGGCGGGGTCGGGCGAGAGCCGCTCGCGCAGGAGCCCGCGGGCCACGGCCCCCAGCTCGTCGGCCTCGAAGGGCTCGAGCACGTAGGCGTCGGCCCCGCGCCGCAGGGCCTCGAGGGCGGCCCGCCGCTGCCCTTCGGGCAGCAGCAGCAGGATGCGGGTGGTGGGGCTCAGGCGCCGCACGGCCGTGAGGAACGCGCCGTCGCGTCGGCGCCAGCCGCCCAGGTCGAGCACGACCAGGTCGGCGCGGCGCTCGGCGAACTCGAGGGTGGCGGCGTAGGGCTCGGGGGCGCTGCGCACCT
>CAZPOZ010000381.1:0-3810 GCA_964588235.1 uncultured Planctomycetales bacterium | reverse complement strand
GGCCGGGTCGCGCACCGTGAGCAGCAGCGCGCCGGAGGCGGCCACCGGCGCGCGGACGTGGTCGAGGAAGGCGCGCACGTCGGCGGCGAACCCCTCCCACGCCGCCGTGGGCCGGCTCCCCGCCCCCGAGGGCAGCTCGTCGGGGTCGAGCGACCAGAAGTGGTCGCGCAGCAGGGCCGGCGTGCTCAGCACCTCGAGCGCCGGCGTGCCCGCGGCCGACGGGGCGGCGCCGTCCAGGCGCGCGAGCTCCTCCACCGTGGCCGGGCGCGCCGCGCCCCGGGGCGCCAGCCCCGCGCCGCGGGGCACCGCGCCCGCGTGCAGAGCCACGCTGCGGGCGAGGTCGAACGCGCCCAGGTGGTGACGCCAGGCGCGCACCACCGGCCCGCCCGGCGCCAGCGGCGAGGGCGCGCTCACGTCGCGCAGGCCGCGCCCGACGCCTTGGCGGCGGCGGCGCGCTCCAGGAACTCGAGCACCACGTCCAGGACCACCTTGCGCGTCAGCTTGCAGAACAGCGTCTCGGTGGAGCGCAGCGAGCCGTTCTCGAAGTACTTGTTCGCCGGCGCCCCGCCCCCGCACCAGCGCCAGTAGGCGCAGGTCTCGCGGCAGGCCTGCACGCCGGCGGCGATGTCGCCCTGGAGCCGGGCGAAGGCGGGCGTGCGCTCGACCTCGCGCAGGCCGTGCGTGTGCACGTTGCCCAGGGTGAACGACCCGTAGGGCTCGCCCGTGAGCCCCAGCAGCTCGGGCGACCAGGTCGAGAACGAGCCGTCGTGCGCCACGCTGACGATCGAGAACGGCTCCACCTGGTCGTTGAAGGGCTCCACCCCCGGCGGCGCAGAGGCGAGCAGGGCCTGCCGCGCCCCGTCGAGCTCGCGCACCTCCAGCCGCCCGGGCTCGCGGGCGACGCGCTCGAGGAAGCGCTCCAGGAAGCGCCGGTAGCGCTCGAGCACGCCTTCGCGACCCAGCGTGCTGGTGGCGTTGTCGCCCTCCTGCTCCTCGACGTTGAAGCCCACCCGACGGATGCCGTGCGACACGTAGAACTCGTAGAGCTCGTCGGGGAACTCGAGCGCGTCCCAGGTGAGCACGCTGATCACGTGGAAGTCGATCCCGCGCCGACGCAGCGTCTCCATGCCCCGGCGCGCGCGCTCGAAGGTGCCCTGGCCCGAGCGTGTGCGCCGGTGCCGGTCGTTGAGCACCGCCGGGCCGTCCACGCTCACGCCCACGAAGGAGCCGCGCTCGAGGAACCAGTCGCACCAGCGGTCGTCGATCAGCGTGCCGTTGGTCTGGAAGGCTTCGTCCACGCGCAGCCCGGCGGGGACCAGGGGACGCAGCAGCTCCCAGGCGCGGCGGTACCAGGCGAGCGGCACCGCCAGCGGCTCGCCGGCGTGCCAGACGAGCGTGACCTGCTCGCGGGCCAGCCCGCTCTCGAGCAGGCGCTGGAAGGCGCGCACGAGCGTGGGCTCGTCCATGCGCGCCTTGTTGCCCCGGTCGGGCAGGTAGCAGTAGTCGCAGTCGAGGTTGCAGAAGGGCGAAGGCTGCAGGATGAACAGCCGGCAGCGGTCCCGCTCGCCGGGCCCACCAGGCGAACACGCCGCGCCCGCTGAGGTCGCGGGCGCGGCGCGGTCAGGATCGGGGCCGGAGGACACGGCTCTCCCGGGCGGCGTGGGGGCGAGTGCCGGTCGAGCCTGCGGCTCGACCGGCGGCGGGCGGCGCTGCACGTCGGCGGGACGTCGCCGGCCGCGGCAGCAGGCACCCGAGAGGTGAGAGGCGAGCGCCCCTCAACCGCTCAGACGTTGTACCAGAGGTTGCGCCAGTTGTTCCAGTTGTTCCACGCGTTGGACCAGTTGTTCCACGCGTTGGACCAGTTGTTCCAGGCGTTCTTCCAGTTGTTCCAGCCGTTGCTCCAGTTGATCCAGCCGTTGCCCCAGGGCTGCGCGGGCTGGTCGGCGCGGGCGGGCGCATCGGGCGCGGCCGGCGTGAGGGCCTCGCGCACCTGCGCGGCGCGCGCCTCGATCGCGTTGGACACGGGCGTCACGGGAGCGGCGTGCGCGGCCGGCGCGAGCGACGCGCCCCACTGCAGCGCCACCAGCGCGGTGAACACGCCGCCGGTGAGACGGCGACGCAGGCGGGCGGCGCGCTCCACACGGTCGGCGGCGGAACGGAACTCGGACATGGCAGGACCCTCGCTAGCCGCAGGCCGGGTGCCGCGGTCGAGCGGTCAGGATCCCCCGGACCCTCGGGGCTGTCAAGGGGGGCGAGGCCACGGCACCGTGCAACGTCGCCCCCGGGGCTCCCGCTCAGGGCGCTCCCAGCCCCTCGAGCAGGGCGAACACGGAGCGCAGGGGGCCCGGCAGGAGCAGCCCCGAGCGGGTCTGCTCGCGCACGGCCTCCCGGGCCTCGGCCGGCGTGCGGCCGGAGAGGGGCTCCAGCGCGGCCTCAAGGCGCACGCGCGCCAGCTCGGCATGGCTGCCCAGCGCCAGGGGCAGCAGGGCCCGGATCCGTCCGTCGGAGCCCAGGGCGACGGCCAGCTCCACGGCGTCGGCGCGCTCGGCGCCACCCGAGCGGACGAGCAGACGCCCGTTCGGCTCCCCCGGGAGGCGCAGCTCGGCGGCCCAGGAGCCGTCGGCCCCCCGGCGCGGCGGGCCCCCGAGCGTGGCCCACTCCCCGACGAGACGGTGCGCCAGGGCCGCCCAGGCGGCCTCCGCGGCCCCCGCCGCCCAGGGCCGGAGCGCCTCCAGGGTGCCGACCACGGACCCGAAGCCGCCGTGCTCGGGGTGCGCCTCGAGGCGGGCGTCGGGGCCCAGGACGAGCAGGGTCGGCACGGCCTCGATCCCCAGGCGGCGGCCGTCACGCCGCTGGGGCAGCGCGTAGCGCTCGACGCCGCCGAAGGCGTGCTGCTGCACCCAGGCGTCGGCGCGCGGCCCCCCCTCCTCGAGCACGAGCAGCAGCACGCGCCCGCCCGCGCCGCGGCGCTCGGCGGCCAGGGCCTCGACCTCCGGTCCCAGCGCGGCGCAGTGCGGGCAGGTGGTGGAGACGACGACCAGCCAGTCGCCCGGGCGCACGACGGCGGGCAGGGAGCGGGTCTCCCCCGACGCGTCGCGCAGCGGGAGCTCGGGCAGCGGGCGGCGCAGCCGGCCCGAGAACGTGCGCCCCTGCTCGACGGCCTCGCGCTGGCGGCGCGCGCCCTCCCCGCGCATCTTCTCGGCGCCGAACAGGGCCGCCAGGGTGAGCAGCGCGCCCCAGACGGCGGCCGAGCGCAGCGCGTCGCGCGGCGCGACCCGCTCCTCCGCCAGCCGGCCCGAGAGCAGGAGCAGGGTCAGCAGGGCTCCGTTGCGCAGCAGCAGCAGCTCGACGTCGTGCCCGGGCCCGCCGCGGCGACCCAGGGCGCCGAGGCAGCCGCAGTCGGAGACGAAGCGCTCGTCGTGGGCGTTGAGCACGACGACCAGGGTGAGCGCGCCGAGGAGGGCGAAGGCGGCGCCGCGTCCGAGCGCGCGCGTCGGCGCCGCGACGAGCAGCGCGGCGGCCACGAGCTCGAGGGCGCCCAGGGCGCGCAGCCAGGTGGACCAGGGGGCCCACGCCAGCAGCCCCCGCAGGGCCTCGGGCGGCGTGCCTTCGGGCCCGACCAGCTTGGCCACGCCCGTGAAGGCCAGGAAGGCCGCCGGGACCGCCCAGGCGGCGGTGAAGAGCGCGGATCGGGAGGTGGGCACGACGTCGGCTCCGGCCGCGGGTTCAGCGGCTTGGCCACCAAGTTAGGGGTAGGGCCCTTCGGAGGGCGAAACCTCTCTTGCGGAAGGGCCCATGGATGGCCTCTGC
>CAZPOZ010000380.1:0-3820 GCA_964588235.1 uncultured Planctomycetales bacterium | reverse complement strand
GCTGGAAGCCCCAGCCGAGCTCCTCCCCGGCGCTGCGCAGGCCGATCAGCACGCCGGCCAGGAGCCAGAAGGACGCCAGAACCCCCATCGCGAAGGCGTAGCCGTGCCGGCGGGCCCGGGCCGGCTCCTCGCCCGCCTGGCTGACGAAGCCCAGGATCTTGACCGACAGCACCGGCAGCACGCAGGGCATCAGGTTCAGGATCAGCCCGCCGACGATGGCCAGCAGCAGCAGCCAGACCAGCGTGGGCCGCCCAGCCGCGATCTCGTCGTCCACGTACTCGCGGCAGCGGCCCTCGGCGTCGCGGTCGAGCCCGGCGTAGCGCCACAGGTCGCTGCCCGGCTCCAGCGCGAAGCCGGCCCAGGTGCCGCGACCGTCGTCCGGGCCGCCGGCGCCCGGCGCGTGCGGCGCCTCGGGGCCGGGTCGGGCGGGCGGCGCCCCCCCCGCCGAGGTGGGCGGCGGCGTGGGCGAGGTGCTCGACGGCGGCAGGGGCTCGCCCTCCCAGGCGATCGGACGGTCCAGGGGGAAGGCCACGCGCTTGCCGTCGGCGAGCGCCACCGCCAGCAGCCCCAGGAGCCGGGGGGCCTTCTTCGCGCGCCGCAGCGCCCGCGGGAGGGTGAGCGTGGTGCCGCCGTCGCCGCGGCGCACGCTCTGGTCGCCGGCGTACTCGATCACGCGCGACTCGAGGGCCAGGAAGAGCAGCTGCGCGTCGGGGAGGGCCCAGGGCCCCCCCCCGGCCAGGGTGAGCTCGATCGTCTTCTCGAGGCCGCGCGCGGAGACGATGCCGGGGTCGGCCAGGGGCTTGGGCAGCGCCTCGAGCAGCTCGGCGAAGCGGCGGGCGAGGGGTCCGTCCTTGGGCGGGGCCTTGCTCACCTCGAGCTTGAGCGAGACCGTGTCGCTCCCCTGCTCGCAGGTGTCGTTGCACACCTGGTAGCCCACCTCGGCCGTGAGCGTGACCGTGCCCTCGGCCGCCTCCGGGGGCACCGTGACCTGCACGGGCAGGATGACGTCGTCCTCGTAGCCGTAGCCGGCCACGCCTCCCGGCAGCACGTGGCGGGTCGGCGTGGGCCACTCGATCTCGCCCATCGTCCAGCCCGGCGGCAGGACCCACTGGATGGTGGTCGGGCTGCCCGCGTCGCCGCCGTGCTTCCAATAGGTGTGCCAGTGCTCGTCGTGCTCCAGGCGGATGCCCACCCAGACCTTCGTGCCGGGCTCGACGCTGGTCTGCGGCGCCACCAGCTCGACCCGCACGCGACGGTCGCCGCCGAACGGGTTGCCTTCGGGCTCGGCCCGCGCGGCCGGCGCCCCGGCCATGAGCAGCGCCAGGGTGGAGAGCAGCAGCCCAGGGAGGCGCAACGGACGTGTCGGCACGCGTGTACCTCGCTGGCTCCCCCCGGCGACGGCAGGGACCCGGCCTGGGATTCTAGTCGGCAGGCGCGGGGCGCCCCCCCGCCGAGGGAGGCCCCATGGATTGGAGCCTGTTCGTGTCGACGTTCCTGGCCGTGTTCCTGGCCGAGCTCGGCGACAAGACCCAGGTCGCCACGCTCACCCTGGCCGCCGGCAACCAGTCCCCCTGGACCGTGTTCCTGGCGTCCGGCACCGCCCTGCTGGCCACGAGCGCGCTGGCCGTGCTGGGCGCCGGGTTCGTCACGCGCTACGTCCCGCCGCTGGTGCTCGCCCGCGTGGCCGGCGTCGTGCTGGTGCTCATGGGCCTGTGGACCCTGTGGAGCGCCGGGCGCGAGTAGCGTCAGGGCCCTGCGCGCGCCCCCCGCGCGCCGGTGCCTCCACCGGACCCAGGTCCGGCCCGCGGCCGGCACGGCCTCCTGCAACGCCCCGCGCTCCTGACGACGGACCTGCGACGGGGGACACGCGCGCACCCCGGCGTGCGCCGCAGCCTCGGCGCCCTCCGGCCGTGGCCTGGGGATGCGAACAACCGACGACGTCGTCCGGCCAAGGCCAGAAGTCCCAGACTTCAAAGTGCCTGGGTGACCTGGCCGTGACAGACCCGTTGCGTCGGCTAGGATTGCGCGTCGCTGGGTGGGTGCGGCGAAGCGAGGCTCCCGAGGGGGTGCGCTCCGCGGCCCGGTTCTCCGGTCCCTCTCCCCCACCTCCCCCCGCCAGTTCCCGTCCCTCTGAACCTGTCCCAAGGAGTCGCATGAAGCGCAACCTGTTCGCCGCCCTGGCCCTGATCGCCGCGGGCACCTTCTCGTTCGTCAGCATCGCCCGCGCGGGCGAAGAGCCGGCCAAGCCGGCGGCCGAGGCCCCCAAGGCGGAGGCGCCGAAGACCGAGGCGCCGAAGACCGAGCAGCCGGCGACGAAGACCCCGTCGCCCCTGCACAGCCTGATGGGCTTCGTGGCCAAGCAGGTGGCGCCCAACCTGGACTGCCCCTGCCCGGCGAAGGCCGAGGGGGAGAAGGCCTGGAGGTCGTGGTTCGCCGGTGGCAAGGACGTCCCCATGGCCGCGCTGCGCGACCAGCTGGTCGCCGACGGCTGGACGGCCGACGCCTTCGTCGGCTTCTTCAAGGCGATGGCCGCGAAGCAGTCCGGCAAGGACTGCGGCGGCTGCAAGGACTGCCCCGAGGGCTGCAAGGACGGCGCCAAGGGCGGCTGCTGCGAGGGCAAGGGCGAGCGCGCCGACGGCAAGCCCTGCTGCGGCAAGTGCAAGGACGGCGCCAAGAAGGACGCCCCGGCCACCCCCGGCACGGCCGCGCCCGAGAAGGCGCCCGAGAGCACGCCGAGCAAGCCCTAGTGGCGTAACGAGCCGCAGGCTCGAGGCGGGATCGTTCGACGCGCTGGACTGGGGGCGCTCGGGCCCCCGTCTCCTCCTCGCGTAGCCCGGCTACGCGTCGTCGTCGCCGGCGGCCCTCCGCTCCCCTTCCAGCGCGTTGGTGGCAAGGCGCCCCCCCCCGGAAGCTGCCGGCGCGGGGCTACGGGGACCCAGCCCGCCGCCCCGAACCTCGGACCGGCGCCACCAGAGCGCGGCTACGTGCCTGAACTCGACGGCCGGGACGTTCGCGTCCCGGCCGTCGTCGTTTCAGGGCCGCCCGCGCTCCGGCGCGGCGCCCGCCGCCGCGAGCAGGGCGAGCACCTCGGCGGGCGTGAGCGCGCGCACCGCCCCCGGCGCGAGGTCGCCCAGGGACAGCGGGCCGATCTGCGTGCGCACGAGCACCTCGACCTCGTGCCCCAGGGCCTCCAGCCGGCGACGGATCTGGCGGTTCTTGCCCTCCTCCAGGGTGATCGAGAGCCAGGTGGAGCGCGGCCCCGTGCGCTCCACCTCCACGCCCATGGGGCCGAGCCGCAGGCCCTGCTCGACCAGCTCCTCCCGGCGCAGATGCTCGAGCTCCGCGGGGCCGAGGTGCCCGCGGACCTTCACGCGGTAGGTCTTGCGCACGTGGGAGCGGGGGTCCAGCAGCCGGTCGGCGAAGAGGGCGTCGGTGCTCAGCAGCAGCAGGCTGGCGCTGGCCAGGTCCAGGCGGCCGACGGGAGCGAGCCCGGGCGCCCGTTCGGCCCCCAGCAGGTCCATCACCGTCGGCCGCCCCTGCGGGTCACGCGTCGTGCTGACCACGCCCCGGGGCTTGTTGAGCGCCAGGTAGACGTGCGCCGCGGCGGGGCCCTGCGCCACGACGCGGCCGTCCACCTCCAGCGTGGCCCCCCGCCGCACCCAGGCCCGGGGGTCGCGCACGGGACGGCCGTCCACGCGCACGCGCCCACCGCGGATCAGCGCGCCCGCCTCCGTGCGCGAGGCGACCCGGCGCTTGGAGAGCAGCCGCTCCAGGGGTTCGGCGTCCCGGGCCGGGTGGGCGCGGCTCATGGGCCTGCACC
>CAZPOZ010000379.1:0-3830 GCA_964588235.1 uncultured Planctomycetales bacterium | reverse complement strand
GAGGAGGGCGACGTGTGTGCTGCCCACACGAGCCCGAGGAAGGGCCGCGAGCGCCTCCAGCCCAGCGCGTCGCACGTTCCCGCCTCGAACTTGCGCCTCGCAACGTAGGCTTGAGTGCGGCAACACCGCCTCTGGCGACGTTCGCAGGTACGCGAGGACCCCGCATGCGCACCCCGATCGCCCTGCTCGTCGCCCTCCTGCCGCTGGCCGGCGCCCCCGCCCGCGCCCGGGCCGAGGAGCCGCCCGAGCTGCCCCGGCGCAGCTACGTCCTGCCGGCCCTGGCCGACGACGAGTCCCGTCCCGGCCGCGGCCTGGGCCTGGACGTCACCGCCTCCAGCCGCGAGGCCTGGGACGAGGCCGAGGGCGCCGAGCCCCCCCTCGACGCCGACGCCGTCCTGGCGCTCGTGCGCGACCTGGTCGAGCCCACGATCTGGGGCCGCGACGGGGCCGAGGCCGCCGTCGAGGGCGGACGCCTGCGCGTCAGCGCCCCCGAGGCCGTGCACGCGCAGGTGGCCGGCCTGCTCGAGCGCCTGTGGGCCGAGGTCGGCCGGCGCGTGCGCCTCTCCGCCGACCTGCTGCGCCTCACGCCCGCCGCGCTCGAGGCCCTGCCCGCCGACGGGCTGCGGGCGGCGCTGCTCTCGGGCCGGCTGACGGCGGCCCAGGCCCAGGAGCTCGTGGAGCGCGCGAGCCCGGGGGGACGGGCCGTGCGCCTGGTCACCGTGGTCCGCCCGGGGTCCTGGACCCGCCTCGCGCACACCACCACGCGCTCGTGGCTGCTCGACTACGAGGTGGAGATCGCCCAGGCGAGCATCGTGGCCAACCCCGTGGTGGACACCGTCGAGACCGGCTGGGCCCTGGACCTGCGCGCCACGCCCGCCCCCGGGGGCGGCTTCCGCGTGGACCTGCTCGTGGACCTGGCCGAGCCCGTCGGCGACCTGCGCTCGGTGGACCTCGAGGCCGACCCCTTCGGCCGCATCGACCTGCCCGTGCTGCGCGCCCTGCGCCTGGGCTCGACCCTGCGCACCTCCCCCGGCACCGTGGCCGCGCTGCTGGCCCGCACCGACGACGACGTGCGCGTGGTGCTGCTCTCGGCCGAGGCCCTGGAGCCGGCGCCCTCCGAGCCGCCGGGGAAGGAGCCGGCGGGGCCGGCCCTGGCCCGGCTCGACCTCTCGGCCCTGGTGACCGAGCGCGTGGCCTCCACGCTGGTGCGCACCGAGCTCGTGACGCCGCTGACGACGCCGCGCCTGCACCACGCGGCGTCCCCCGAGGAAGAGCCGCCCCTGGCCCAGGACGACCTGCTCGCGGCCCTGGGGTCGCGCTCGGAGGAGGCGCCCTCGCCGTGGACCCTGGTCAAGGGCGCCTCGCTCTGGGTGCCGGCGGCCCAGGCCGACGCCCTGCGCGCGCGCCTCGTGGCCCTGGCGGAGCCGCTGCTGGCCACCGAACGGCTGGTCCTCACGGTGCGGGAACGCCCCCCCGAGGGGCCGGCCCGCGAACGCGCCCTGCTGGCCTTCGACGTCGCCTCCGGCCTGCCCTTCGGCGTGGTCCACGCGCTGGAGCGGGCCTACGTGGCCGACTGGGACGTCGAGGTGGCGCAGGAGGCGCGCGCGGGCGACCCGATCCCCGGGCTGGCCAGCGACGGCGTGCTGCTCTCCGGGCAGCTCGACCGGGGACCCGGCGCGGGGCGGGCCCAGCTGGCGCTGGCCACCGTCCTGACGCGCCAGCGCGCGCCCTTCGAGCGCTGGAACCCGCAGAACGAGCGCACCGGCATCCTCGAGCGCGCCCTGCTCGAGGCCCTGAGCGGCAACCGCGACGGCCCGATCGCCCGGGGCGAGCCCGTGCGGCTCGAGCTCGGCGCCGACGCCACCGGCGCCCGCGTGGAGGTGGAGCTCCTCCTGTGGCGTTGAGGCGCGCCACCCTCGCGGCGTTCGCGCTCCTGGCGGTCGCGGGGCCCGGCACGCGGCCCGCGCCCGCGCGGGCCGACGACGAGGCTCCCGCCGACGAGGTCGGGGTCCGCTCGCTCGCCCCGCTCCTGCGCAGGCGGCCCGCCCTCCTGGAGGCGCCGCTGCCCGGACCCGACCTGGGCGAGCTCGCCTGGGGCCAGGGAGCCCGACCGGACGATGAGGAAGACGACGACGAGGACGCGCCGCGGCCCGGCGCCCCGCCCCTGCTCGTGGAGCGGCTGCGGGAGGGCCGGGCGAGGATCGTGCCGGCCCTGGGCGGGCTCGCGCTCGTGGGGCCGCTCTCCTCCGCGGAGCGCGCCGACGTGGAGGCGCTGCTCGCCCACGCGACCGAGGCGGTCCTGCTCGAGGTCGAGCTCGACTCTCCCTGGGGGCAGGGGCGGCTCTCCACCACCGTGCGGCCCGGGCAGGTCGCGCGGCTGGGCGGAGCCTTCGTCGAAGCGCGCCTGCGCGACTACGAACCCGAGCTGGCCTGCGACAACTCGGGCGGCTGGCGGCCTTCGGCCCTGGGCAACCCCGTGACGTACGCCGACGCGGCCGGCTGGGGCGCCGACCTGCGCCCGTTTCGCATCCCCGGCAGCAACGATCTGGCCCTGGAGGTGCTGCTCGTGGCCGGGGGGCCGGTGGCGCCTCCCTCCCGCCTCACGGCCGCGCCGTGGAGCCTGGGACTGCTCGAGCTGCCGGAGGGCGCCTCGGCGCTGCTGCTGGGCTCCGGGCGCGTGGCGCCCGGCGGGACGCTGGCGCTGGCCGCACGCCTGGGGGACGAGCGCGTGAGCGCGCGGGTGCGCGCGCGCCTCGTGGGCCGTGACCGCCCGGCGGGGGAGGCCCCGCGGCTCACCCGCGCCGACGCCGACCTGCTGCTGGCCCCTCCCTGGACGGCGGAGCGCGCCGACGACCCCTACGCCGGCTACGGGGACGCGCCGCGGCTGAGCCAGGTGCTGGTCCTGAGCGTGGGGGAGGCGGCGGCCGCGCCGGGCGACCTGGGCCCCCTGTTGTGCGACGGCAGCGCGCTGGCCGCCGACGTGGCCCGCGGCGGGCTCGACCTGCTGGGCCGGCCGGAGGACCGCCGCGCGGCGCTCGCGCGCCTGGCCGAGGAGGCTGCGCCCCACGCCCGCGCCGTGCGGCTGAGGCTGACCTGGCGCGCGGGCGGCGCGGCCCCCGGCCAGACGCTGGGCGAGGCCGACCTGAGCCTGCTGGTCGGGCGCACGGTCGCGCTGCGGCTGGGGCGCGCGCGCGGCGTGCTGCTCGACCACGACACCGAGGTGGGCTGAAGCGTCTCCATCGCGGACCCCCGGGTGGGGCTCCTCTTCCACGGTGCGACCCTGCTGCTCACGGCGCGGCCCTCGCCGTCGGGCGCGTCCCTGGCCGTGTCGCTGGACGTGACGCATGCGCCGCCGCAGCCGCCGCCGGCCCTCGCGCCCACCGCCCGGCGCATCACCGGCCCGTTCCACAGGGTCGAGGCGCCGCTGGCCGCGCTGCGCGCCGAGCCGGTGCTGGCGCGTGGGAAGGCCGAGCGCCTCGAGCTCGGCCCCCTGCCCGACGGGCGCCCGTTGACGCTGGAGCTCACCTGGGTACCCGGCGCGCCCTGAGGGGGACGCCCGTATCCTCGCGGGCATGCCGGCCCCGTTCCTGCCCACCAGCGCCGACGAGTTGAAGGCCCTCGGCTGGGAGCAGCCCGACGTGGTCTTCGTCACGGGCGACGCCTACGTCGATCACCCGTCGTTCGCCATGGCGCTGCTCGGCCGCGTGCTCGAGGCGGCCGGCTTCCGCGTGGCGATCCTGCCGCAGCCCGACTGGCGCAGCGCCGAGCCCTGGCGCGCCCTCGGCCGCCCGCGCCTGTTCTACGGCGTCTCCGCCGGGAACATGGACTCG
>CAZPOZ010000378.1:0-3840 GCA_964588235.1 uncultured Planctomycetales bacterium | reverse complement strand
CCTACGCAACGAGCCGATGCGGGCCTGAGCGCCCTTGAGCCCAGCGCGCCGCTCGGGCGCAGGGGAACCAACTGAGGACACCACCCCCGGGCGGGAGGTCTCGTCGCTCAGCGGCGCCGGCCCTGGCACTCGTGGCGCACCTGGCCGCAGCGGGCGCAGCGCAGCGGGGTGCACAGCGCCGGCAGCCCCGTGAGGGGATCGACGTAGCCGTGCGTACCGTCCTGCAGGGCCTGCCAGACGTGGTCGCAGGGCTCGGCCTCCTGCGCCTGCTCGGGCCGGGCCGGACGGGGCTTGGGCAGCGTGGCCGGGTCGAACTCGTGCTCCCCCTGGCCCGCGGTGCCGCGGAAGAGGGGATCGAGGTCGTCCCGCGCCGGGGCGGAGGGCGCGCAGGCCGCGCAGGCCAGGGCCCCGAGCAGCACCAGGAGCATCCTCGGGCGCAGGAGCAGGCGGGCGGCTCCGGGCGGCGCGCTCACCGCAGCGCGTCGCGGGCGAGGTCTTCGAACTCGCGCGAGGACAGGTCGCCGAAACGCTTGCCCTTGCGCCGCAAGCGCTCGTTCATGCGGATCACGAGATCCTGCATGCGTTCGTGCGTCTCGGCGCTGCCCCCCAGCAGCACGAAGCCGTCGCCCTGCGTCACGCGCTTGTGCCCGTCCTCGCCGTCCAAGCCGACCCCCAGCAGGCCGCCGCGCGCACTCCGTCGGCGGCGCGCCGGCTGGCGCTTGGCGGGTTCACCGGGTTCGCGGGGCTTCATCGGCTGGGCTTCGTCCACGGACCTTCATCGGCTGGGCTGGGTCGCGGCCCGGGGCTGCGACGAGGGCGCCAAGCAACGCCGGGAGACTAGCAGGGGTTGGCGACGGCGTCAGCCCGCCCCCGGGCGGCCGCCGTGCACGGCCCGGCCAGGCGCGCCGCTGTTCGGTGGCTGCTCGTCTGAACGGGCGGCGAACGCTGGCGTCTCCCCTCAGCGGCAACGCCACCAAGATAGGCGATGCGAGGCACGTGCGGCGCGCTGGAGCCGGGCGCTCAGGCCGCTTCCTCCTCCTTGCGCAGGCCTTGAGGCGCGTCGTCGTCGTCATCGGCCTTCCGCTACCGGCCCAGCGCGCCGGCCGCTTGGGTACGGCCTGCAGAGGCCATCCATGGGGCCTTCCGCAGGAGAGGTCTCGCCCTCCGAAGGACCCTACCCCTGACTTGGTGGCCATGAGCTCCAGTGCTGCGAGTCGCAAGTTCGAACCGGGATCGTGCGACGCGCTGGGCTGGGGGCGCTCGGGTCCGCATCGGCTCGTTGCGTAGGCCGGCGCGTGCCAGCGCCGCCGCAAGCGGCGGCGAGGGCGGCCTCGCCGCTGCGGGCCTTCCAGGGCGCCCCGCTTGCGGGGCGCCCAGCAACGCTGCCATCCAGCGCGTCGGTGGCAAGGCGCGTCGACCCGGAACCTGCCGTCGCGGGTCCCTGGGGCCTCCACCATCCCGCCTCGAGCTTCGGACTGGCGGAACCAGCCCAGAGCAGGAGCCGGGGCCTCGACCCCGTGGAGCGCGCCGCTCAGCGCCCGCGCGGCGCGAGGGTGAGCTCGACCGCCGTGCCGGCGGCCACGCGCGAGCCCGCCTCCAGGCCTTGCGCGACGACCACCAGGCCGGGCCGCCCGCCGCCGCCCCCGCCGGGGCGCCCCGGGCCGCCGTGCCCGTAGCCGCCGACGCCGGCGCCGGTCGGCTGCGCGCTCAGGCCCAGGGCCTCGAGCGCCGCGCGCGCCTCCTCGAGCGAGAGGCCGACGAGGCTGGGCACGGTCACGAGGCCTGCGCCGGGCCCCCCGAAGGGCAGCCCGGGGGCGCCGCCGTGGCCCCCGTGGCCGTGGCCGCCGTAGCCGGGGCCGCCGCCGCCGTACGGAGCAGGCGCGTAGGGCCCGGGGGCGTAGGGCGGGGCGTGCAGCGGCATCAGGCGCGGGCGCACGTGGACCACCAGGCGCGAGCCGGCCGCGACCCGCGCGCCCTGAGGCTGGCTCTGGCTGAGCACCAGCAGCAGGTCGTCGGCGCCGCTGCCGTAGCCACCGTAGCCGCCGTAGCCCCCGTGGCCGCCGTAACCGCCGTGAGCGCCCGGACCGGCGGGACCGAAGGCCGGGCGTCGGCCGGGCCCGAAGGAGCGCTCGTGCTCCACCTCGAGGGTCAGCGCGGCCTGCAGTGCCGCGCGTCGCGCGTCCCTCAGGCTCAGGCCCGCCAGGGCCGGGACGCGCGTGGTCTGGGCCACGCTGAGCACGGCGGTGGCGCCGCGCGCCAGGGGCAGGCCGGCCTCGGGCTGCTGGGCGAGCACGAGGTCGAGGGCTGCGAGCGGCGCGTGGCGCTCTTCGACGACGAGGGCCACACCCAGGCTGGCGAGCACGGCGCGGGCCTCGTGCAGGGCCAGGCCCGTCAGCGCGGGCATGCGGGCGAAGCGGCTGGGTCGGCCGAAGGGGCCCCGGTCGGGCCGGCCGAAGTCGCCCGGGCCGCGTTCGGGGGCCAGGGTGAGGGTGACGAGCGCGCCGGGCACCGCGGCCGAGCCCGCCGGCGGCGTCTGCGCGGCCACGTGCAGGCGGTCGGCAGCGGGGCCGTACGCGAGCCCGAACGGGCCGGGCGCGGCCTGGGCGCGCAGGCCGCTGCGGGCGAGCAGCGCCTGGGCCTCGGCGAAGGAGCGCCCGGCGAGCTCAGGCACGACGGTGAGCGCCGGCCGTTGCGCGGCGCCCCCGCCGGGGGCGAAGGGCGGCCCGGCGTGGGCGGGGCGGGCGTCGAGCGCGGCGAGCGGGGCCGCCGCCAGCGCGCTCCACAGGGTCGCGAACAAGGGCTTGATCGGGCTACGCATCGCTGGGTCTCCAGGGGCGGGGTGCCGGAGGCCCCGGGACGGGCGATGCATCGCAAGGGGCGCGCCGCACGTGCGCGGAATCGCGTCGCGGCGCGCGGGCGTCACGCGGCGGGAACGTCGAGCGCGAAGCGATACGGCGGCGCCACGTCGCGACCGGTTCCGTCCCGTCGCGACGGGTCGCAGGGCCTGTGAAGCGGGCGCGCGCGGCCTGACGCCCTGCGAACGCAGAACGCGCGCGTCCCCGGGAGAGGACGCGCGCGGAGCCCGGCGGGCGACGCGGGCGGGCCTACTTGGGCCAGCGGATCGTGATGACGATCTTGATCTCGAGCAGGGGCTTGTCGGGCTTGGCTGCGATGTCGGCGATCACGATCCGGACGTCTTCGGTGACGCTCGGGCTGCTGGTGTGGGGGAGGAAGTCCCAGTTGATGCGGAAGGTGCTGGCGTCGCGCCCGAGCCCGAGATCGTCGCGGACGGCGGTGGTGACGTCCACGCGCTGCTGCAGCTCGGGCTGCGTCAGCAGCTGTCGCGCGAGCGGCCAGCTGAAGCCGTGCTCGGGGGCGGCGTCGAAGTCGGAGGGGTCGAGGCCGGCGCCGAGCGCGATGCACTGGGTGACGGGGTCGCGTGGCAGGCTGAAGGGGTTGCCCGTGACCGCGGCGATGGGCAGGACGAGCTCGGCCGACTCGATGGTGGCGCCGGCGGGGAGGTCGTCGAGGGGGAAGGTGACGAACGCGCGCGACTGGGGGGCGCGGTTGGGCAGCGGCGAGGCGGCGAAGCCGAAGGCGATCTCGGGCCGCACGGTGCGGGAGTCGTCGAGCGCCTGCTCGACGGCGCCGCCGCGGGCGGCGTCGGGCCGGAGCTCGAGCGTCTGCGTCTCGTCGCCGGCGCTGCCGCCGTTGCCGCAGGCCGCGAGCAGCAGGGCTGGGGCGAGGGCGAGGGCCAGGCGAGCGGGCGCGGGCCGCCGGGGCTGCGCGGTCGGCGTGCGGCGGGGAGGGGGCGGAGGGAGGGGGACGGGCGCGGGGGGC
>CAZPOZ010000377.1:0-3844 GCA_964588235.1 uncultured Planctomycetales bacterium | reverse complement strand
CCGGCCTACGCAACGAGCCGATGCGGGCCTGAGCGCCCCCAGCCCAGCGCGCCGCCCGCCCTGGGCGGGAGGAAACCAGCCCGCTACCCGGCGGCGGCCCGTGTCCCCCCGGGCGGGCGCGCTGCGGTAGGCTGTGCCGCCCCGCGCCCGGCCCGGTCGCGCGCTCCACGAGGTCGTCATGCGCCTGCTCACGGCTGCGCTGCTCCTGCTGCCGACGACCCTGGCCAGGACGGCCCTCGCCGGGGACGCCCTCACCGCCCCCGCGGCCACCCAGGGCCCGGCGATCCTGACCGCCGACCTCCGGGCGCACCTGGACGTGCTGGCCTCCGAGGCCTACGAGGGCCGCAGCACCGTGGAGGAGGGGGGGCGCCGGGCCGCGGAGTACGTGGCCCGCTGCCTGGCGCGCGCCGGCCTGAGCCCGCTGGGGCTCGACGGCGGCTGGTTCCAGCCCTACGTGGTGCCCGTGCCGGTGCTGGGCGAGGGCAACCGCCTGCGGGCCCGGGCCGGAGGGGCTGCGCTCGACCTCGAGGTCACGGCCGACTGGAACCCCGTGTCCGTGACGGCCAGCGCCTCGGTGGAGGCGCCCCTGACCTTCGCCGGCTTCGGGTTGGCCGCCCCGAAGGCCGGGCGCGACGACTACGCCGGCCTGGACGTCACGGGCCGGGTCGTGCTCGTGCTGCGCCGCGCGCCCTCGCCGGACCTCGTGCGGCACGCCTCGCTGCTGGCCAAGGCGGCCGCGGCGGCCGAGCGCGGCGCCGCCGCCCTGCTCGTAGTCAACGACGAGGCGACCGTGAAGGAGGGCGGCGACGCCCTGCTCGCCTGGAACGCGCACGTCGGCGGCGCGGTCGGCTCCTCGCGCATCCCCTTCGCCTTCCTCACGCGCACGGCGGCCGGTCGCCTGCTCGCGCTCGGCGGCCTGGGCCTGGAGGCCCTCGAGGCCCGGGCGCGCCAGGGCCCTGCGGGGACGGCGCTCGACGACGTGCGCGAGGCGCTGGACACGCGCGTGTCGAAGACCACGCAGGCCAACGCGCGCAACGTCGTGGGCTTCCTGCGCGGGCGCGACCCCGACCTGGCCGACGAGGTCGTGATCCTCGGCGCGCACCACGACCACGTCGGGCGCGGAGGCCCCGGCAGCCTGGGCGGCCCGCAGTCGCAGGGCCAGGTGCACAACGGCGCCGACGACAACGGGTCGGGCACCGCGGCGCTGCTCGAGGTGGCCGAGTGGTTCGGCGCCCCCGAGCACCGCCCCCGCCGCTCCCTGCTGTTCCTCTCGTTCTCCGGCGAGGAGCTCGGCCTGCTGGGCTCCGAGCACTACGCGGCTCACCCCGTGGTCCCCCTGGCCGACACGGTCGCGATGGTCAACCTCGACATGATCGGCCGCTGCGCGAAGGGCTCGCTGGAGGTGGGCGGCGTGGGCACCGGCACCGGGCTCAAGGAGCTGGTGCAGGCCGCCAACCTGCCCTACGGCTTCTCGCTGCGCCTGGACCCGCAGGGCGAGGCGCCCACCGACAGCACCTCGTTCTTCCGCCGCAAGGTGCCGGTGCTGTGGCTCTTCACCGGGCTGCACGGCGACTACCACCGCCCGAGCGACGACGTCGAGCGGGTCTGCTTCGACGACCTGGAGCGCATCACGCGCCTCACGGCCGACCTGCTCACGACCCTGGCCGAGTCCGACGCGCGCCCGACCTTCACCGAGCCGCCACGGCCGCGCCGGCGCGCGGTCCTGGGCGTTCAGCCGGCCGCCGAGCCGCACCCGCGCGGCGTGCTGCTGGCCGCCGTGCCGCCCGAGGGGCCCGCCGGCCGCGCGGGCCTGCGCGCCGGCGACGTGCTGCTCCGGGTCGGCGGGCAGGCCGTGGCCGGCGCCAAGGACCTGCCCGAGATCCTGCGCAAGCTCGAGCCCGGCCGTCCGGTGGCCGTGCTCGTGCTGCGGGACGGAGCGGAGGTGACGGTCACGGTGACGCTGGGCGAGGGGGGCTGAGCGCCATGCAGGTGATCCACGTCGCGCGCCTGCGCATGCCGCTGCTGGGCGTGATCCACCTGGCGGCCTCGGCGCGCGGCCTGCTGCGCGTCGCGCTCGACGACGACGGCGAGGCGATCGCGCGCGAGCTGCGCTCGGCCTATCCCAGCGCCACGCTGCGGCAGGGGGGCGGTCTGACCGTGGAGGCCGGCCGCGAGATCCGGCGCTACCTGGCCGGGGGCCCGCCTCCCGACGTGCCCGTGGTCCTGCCCGAGGCCGGGTTCTCCGCCCGCGTCTGGAAGCAGATCCAGCGCATCCCGCGGGGCCAGGTGCGCTCCTACGCGCGCATCGCCAAGGACCTGCGCCGGCCGCAGGCCGCCCGCGCCGTGGGTGGCGCCTGCGGGCGCAACCCGGTGCCCCTGGTCGTGCCCTGCCACCGCGTGGTCACCTCCGACCGGCGGCTGGGCGGCTTCACCGGCGGGCTCGACGTCAAGCGCAAGCTGCTGGCCCTGGAGGGCGTGGAGCTGGCCGGGTGAGGGCCCCGGCCGGGCGCTGAGGGGCGGGCCGTGCCGACGGACCCGACCGCCGCGCTCCACGGGGTCGCTCCCGAGGGGGTGGTCCTCGTCCACGGCATCTGGATGGCGGGGCTCACGATGGCCCTGCTCCAGCGCCGGCTGAGGGTGGCCGGGCTGCGCGTGCACGTGCTGGCCTATCCGAGCCTGCGCGGCACGCCGGCCGAGAACGCCGGACGCCTGGCCCGGGCCGTGGCCCGCCTGCGCGCCCCGCGCGTGCACCTGGTCGGGCACAGCCTGGGCGGGCTGGTGGTGCTGCACCTGCTGGCCGGGCGCGTGCCGCCGCGGGTGGGCCGGGCCGTGCTGCTGGGCTCGCCGGTGGGTGGCAGCGCCGTCGCCCGGGTGCTGGCGCGCTCGCGGCTGACGCGCCGGCTGCTGGGGCGCAGCACGCAGCGCGGCCTCCTGGGCGAGGCCCCGCACGCCGACGGCCGCCACCCCGTGGGCGTCGTGGCCGGCACGCTGCCCGTGGGCGTGGGCCGGTTCGTGCCCGGGCTCGCGCTGCCGCACGACGGCACCGTGTCGCTGGCGGAGACCGCCCTTCCGGGGGCGGCCGACTCGATCACGCTGCCCGTGAGCCACACGGGCATGCTCGCGTCCTCCTCGGTGGCCGCCGCCGTCGTGGCCTTCCTCAGGGACGGGCGCTTCCCCCGACCGGGGCCGCCTCCCGGCTGAGGCGCGCGTCGAGCACCACCTTGCCGAAGTTGCGCCGCTCGTGGAGGTGCGTGTGCGCCGCCGCCGCGCCCGCGGCCGTGAGCGGGAAGGCGCGGTCCAGCGTGGGGCGCACCCGGCCGTCGGCCAGCCGCTCGGCCAGACGCGCCAGGCCCTCGGCCATCAGGGCGCGCTCGTCGAACAGCCGCGCCAGGTTGAGCCCGAACAGGCCCTTGTTCTGGTTCATCAGGGTGATCGGGTTCACCTTGGTCACCTTGAGCAGGCTCGTGACCGCGTGCCAGAGCCGGCGCTTGGGCCCGGTGAGCAGGGCGGAGAACCCGTAGCAGACCAGCCGCCCGAGCGGCTCGAGCAGCCGCAGGCTGCGCTCGAACGACTCGGGCCCCAGGGGATCGAGGATGAGGTGGAACCCGCGGCCCCGCAGGTGCTGTCGCGCCTGCGCCTCGAGCGGGCCCTGCGTGTGGTCGAAGGCCTTCGCGTAGCCCAGCTGCTCCAGGCGCGCGCACTTGGCCGGGCCGCCGGCCGTGGCGAACAGCTGCACGCCGGGCAGCCCGCGCCCGAGGTCGAGCGCGGCCAGGCCGACGCCGCCGGCCGCGCCGTGCACGAGCACGCGCTCGCCCGGTCGCGCGTTGCCCACGTGCACCAGGCC
>CAZPOZ010000376.1:0-3850 GCA_964588235.1 uncultured Planctomycetales bacterium | reverse complement strand
TCCGTGGGCGAGCGGGCTGAGGCCGACCTCCAGCACCTGGACGCGCTCACGCGCTGAGCCGGGCCGGGGCCGGGGCCTCAGCGCGGGCGGGGCAGGACGGGCAGCTCGCCCTTGAGGTGGCGGTCGAACCAGCGGATGGAGTCTTCGACGGTGTCGGCCAGGAGGGCGCCGTCCCAGCCGTGGTGGGCGCCCACGAGCAGGCGCACCTCGCCGGGCACGCCGGCGCGGGTGAGGGCCTCGCCCATGCGGGTGGCCTGGGAGACGGGCACGACGGCGTCCAGGGTGCCGTGCAGCAGGAGCAGGGGCGCGTCGCCGCGGCTCACGTAGGCGACGGGGCTGGCGCCCCCCCCTCCCGCCGCGCTGGCGGGGCCCAGGAGGCCCTCGATCAGCCGGCGCGCGGCCTCGGGGTAGTCGGGGCTGCTCAGGTCGGTGGGGCCGAACCAGGACACGACGGCCTGCACCTTGGCCGAGGCCGCCTCGGCGCCCAGTCCCTCGTCGGCGTCCACGGTGCCCAGGAGCATGGCCAGGTGCGCGCCGGCGCTGAACCCGATGGCGCCGATCCGCTCGGGGTTGAGGCCGTAGAGGGCGGCGCGCGAGCGCAGCCAGCGGACGCCGGCCTGGACGTCGTGGATCTGGGCGGGCCAGCGGTGCCGGGGCGCGAAGCGGTAGGAGAGGCCGGCGGCGACGTAGCCGCGGGCGGCCAGCACCTGGAGCAGGTCACGGTGGGCCTTGCGGCTCCCGGCGACCCAGCCGCCGCCGTGGATCACGACGACGGCGGGCAGCCTGCCGGCGCGCTTGCGGGGGTGGGCGAGGTCGAGCTCGAGGTCGTGCCCGTCGGGGCTGGCGAAGGCCAGGTCTTCTACGAGCACGACGGCCGGCTCCCCGGCGCGTGCGCCCCCGCTGGGGCGCAGGGCGACGGCGGCCGCCGCCAGCGCGACCACGGCGAGGATCGGCAGGGCGGCACGCATGGGCGGCAGGTCCTCACGGGGGACGGCCGCCGCACTGTACGACGCCCGGAGCCTCTCGGCCGCCCGCGAGGTCGTTGCAGCCCCCCACCCCTCGCTGAGCTGCCCCTCTCCGACGTCGGCCCCCGCTGGAGTTGGTACGGGCGGAAGGAGTCGAACCCTCAACCTTCGGATCCGTAGTCCGATGCTCTATCCAATTGAGCTACGCCCGCATCGTGCAGACCGCGGGCGATTGTGCGCAGGGCGCCCCCCGTGTCAAGCCCGGGGGCCTGCCCCGCCGCGCCGGCCTCCCTACTTCTTCAGCGGCCGGAAGCGCCCCAAGCCGAAGCCCAGGCCCTGCTTGGGCAGCAGGGCCATCTCGGCCCGCACCGTGCCCACCACCGCCCCGCCCTCCGCCGTGGCCTTGAAGGTCACGTCGTCCAGCTTCACCCGCCAGCCGTCCGCCCCCGCAGCCTTCACCGCCGCCACCACCTGCCCCACCGCCTTGCGCTGCTCGTCCAGCGCCCCCTTGAGCTTGTCCACCTCGGGCATGCCCGCCGTGGCGGCGGAGAAGGCCGCCGCGTCCGGGAACGGCAGCGCCGGCGCGCCCTCGACCTCCAGCGCCGCCCGCAGCGCCTTGCCCGCCTCGGCCGCCGGGAGCCCCTCCCCCGTCACCTCCTCGGCCTTCACCCACGAGCTGCTGATCGTGCCCTCGGCCGGCCGCCCCTCGAAGCTGAGCAGCACGACCACGCCGCCCGCCTCGCCGAGCAACGCGCGCACCTCGTAGACCGGCGCGTCGCCCTTCGTCAACAGCAGCTCGAACTCGTAGGCCACCAGCCGCAGGCCCGTGGCGCCGACGGCCTTCAGCTCCGCCCGCAGCTTGTCGCTCTGCTCCGGCCGCTCCTGCACCGTCCACGGCGCGAAGGCCTCCGTGGCCGGCTTGCCCGCCTGGAACGCCGACGCGCCCGCCTCGAGCCGCTTGGAGAGGGCCGACAGCGGCTGGAGGGGCTTCTCGCCCTCCGCGAAGAGGCAGGGCGGCAGCAGCAGCACGAGGGCGAGCGGCCAGAAGGGGCGGCGCATGGCGGGGCTCCGGGTCGGGGACGAGCCCCGAGCCTACGCGCAGCGCCCGACGCCCGGCAGCGCGGCGGCGCGCGCGAGCAGCGCCTTTTCGCGTGCCAGGGTCGGCGCCCGCTCCTATGCTGCGCCCCTTTCCCGCCCGCCGGAGCCAGCGCCAGCGACCGTGAACCCCGCCCCGACCGCAGGCGCGCCGCCCGCCCGACCCCTCGTGCTCGCGTTCTCCGGCGGCCTGGACACGACGTTCTGCATCCTGTGGCTGCGCGAGCGCCTGGGCTGCGAGATCGTGACCGTCACCGTCGACACCGGCGGCTTCCGGCCGGGCGAGCTCGAGGCCATCGCCGAGCGCGCGCGCTCCCTCGGCGTGCGGGACCACCGCACGGTCGACGCGCGCCAGACCGTCTTCGACCGCTTCGTGGCCTACCTCATCAAGGGCAACTGCCTGCGCGGGGGCAGCTACCCGGTCAGCGTGGGCGCCGAGCGCACGGCCCAGGCCGAGGCGGCGGTCCAGGTGGCGCGCGCGATCGGCGCGCGCGGCATCGCCCACGGCAGCACGCGCGCCGGCAACGACCAGATCCGCTTCGACGTGGCCATCCGCGCCCTGGCCCCCGAGCTCGAGATCTTCGCCCCGATCCGCGAGCTCGGCTGGTCGCGCCAGCAGGAGAGCGACTGGCTGAAGGAGCGCGGCGTCTCGATCCCGCCCAAGACGGTGGCCTACTCCGTCAACGAGGGCCTGTTCGGCACCACGATCGGCGGCCGCGAGACCCACGACCCCTGGTCGATGCCGCCCGAGGCCGCCTACACCGCCACCGTGTCGCCGCTCGAGGCGCAGGACGCGCTCGACGAGCTCGTGCTCGGCTTCGAGCGGGGCGTGCCCGTCTCCCTCGACGGCCGACGCCTCGACGGCCCCGCGCTGGTGGCGGCGCTCAACGCGCGCGCCAAGCCCCACGGCGTGGGCCGCGGGATCCACCTGGGCGACACGATCCTGGGCGTGAAGGGCCGCCTGGCCTTCGAGGCGCCCGGCCCCCTGGTGCTGATCCAGGCCCACCGCGACCTGGAGAAGCTGGTCCAGACCCGCTGGCAGGCCTTCTGGCGCGAGACCCTCGGCTCGTTCTACGGCAACCTGATGCACGAGGGCCTCTACTACGACCCCGTGATGCGCGACCTCGAGGCCTTCCTCGACTCGGTCAACGCGCGCGTCACGGGCGAGGTGCGCGTGCGCCTGTTCAAGGGCGCCGTCACCGTGGTGGGCGTCCGCTCGCCGTTCAGCATGATGAACCCCGCCGTGGCGGTCTACGGCGAGGGGGCCTCCGCCTGGTCCGGAGAGGAGGCCGCGGGCTTCGCCCGCATCTACGGCATGGCCACCAGCCTCGCGCTGCGCGCCGGCGCCGCCGGAACAGCCGGGGCCGCCGGGGCCGCGGGGCAGGAGGAGCGCTCGTGAAGGTCCGTCCGCACAAGATCGGCAGCGTCGTCCACCGGCTCAGCCTGGGCAAGGAGGTCGAGTTCAGCCGCCAGATCGAGGCCCGCGTGGGCACGGTGCTGGTGGTCAAGGCGCTCGAGGAGAAGCGCGTCTACGACGTGATGGAGCTGACCACGGGCCGCATGGCCCACATCAGCAAGGGCGACGTGATCGTGGGCGCGCTGGGCCGCCGCGGCGCGCTCCGCGGCTTCGTCGGCCGCGTGCCCGAGAAGGTCAAGGCCGGCGACGTGCTGCACGTGCTCAACCTGGGCTGCGTGCTCGGCGAGGCCACCAGCGAGAACAAGGACGTCGGCCACCCGCTGAAGGTCGAGGTGCTGGGGATGGTGACCCAGAACGACCGCGGGCTCAACAT
>CAZPOZ010000375.1:0-3855 GCA_964588235.1 uncultured Planctomycetales bacterium | reverse complement strand
GCTGGTGGGCCGCGGCGAGGGCGCCCCGGCTCCGGAGCCGAAGCTCGACCTGAAGAGGGTGACCGACCTCGCCCAGCGCTGGTTCCAGGCGCGGCCCAAGACCTGCTTCGCCTCCTGGGACCCCACGGCGCGCGCCGCCCTGCTCGCGGAGGCGGCGGGCTTCGGTCCGCTGCCCGAGGGCAGCCTGCCCGTCCTGCGCGAGGCGCTGTGGAAGGTCGTCCGCAAGCTGGGGCCGAGCGCCAGGACGCCGGAGCTCGACACCCCCTACGGCAGGGCCACCTGGATCCAGAAGGGCGGCGGCGGTCCCAAGAGCGGGCTCATCCTCGGCCTGCACGGGGGCGGCGAGGGCGCCGGCGACGCCGGCGAGGCTGCGGGCAAGTGGGTGGCCTCCGGGCACCTGGGCCTCTACCCGCAGGGCCTCAGGCTGGTGCACGACACCTGGAACACGGTGCACGGCGAGCGCTTCCTGCTCACCCTGCTCGAGATCGCCAAGGCCCAGCACGAGATCGACCCCGACCGCGTCTACGCCATGGGCTTCAGCATGGGCGGCACGGGCTCGTGGTTCCTCGCCGGACGGCACCCCGACCTGCTGGCCGGCGCGATCCCGGCGCACGGCGTGCACATGGCCCGGACCACGAAAGGCCCGGGCGAGGTGAAGGTGAACACGGCGGCCGAGGTGGAGGAGATCGAGCACGGCCAGCTGCCCAACGTCCGCAACCTGGCCCTCTGGTGGTACACGGGGCACGACGACCGCAACTGCAACCCCGGCACCTACCTGAAGGGCTGGGAGCTGCTGCTCGGCCTGCGGGCGGCCGACCCGACCGGCTACCGGCAGCTCGAGTTCAAGGCCTACCCCGGGGTCGCGCATGCCGTCGCCGCGGGCGAGCCCTCGGCGGGCATGAAGTGGATCCTCGACAAGCGCCGCGAGCCCTTCCCGGCGCGCCTCACCTGGGAGACGAACACCGAGCCGGCGCCCTTCGCCACCGCCGACGACGAGGTGGACCGGCTGCAGAAGCGCTGGTTCTACTGGTTGCACTGCGTGAACCCCGTGGACCGCATGCACGTCGTCGCAGCGAGGGCGGGCAACACCTTCGACCTGGAGGTCGCGCTCGGCTACGCCGGCGACTTCACGCTCTACCTCAACCCCACGATGATCGACGTGCAGCAGGACGTCGTCGTGCGGGTCGGGGGCAAGGAGGTCTACCGCGGCCGGCCGGCGCCCGACCTCGCCTGCGTGCTCGAGTCGCTGGACGCGCGGCTGGACCGCACGCTGCTCTTCGACCGCCGCGTGCGCCTGGAGTGACCGTCCGGCGCCGCCTTCGCGGCGCGCAGCAGCCCCTCGAGCCCCGCCACGACGGCGCGCGCCAGCGCGGCCTTGGGCCGCGTCGGCAGCGCCCGCTCGCCTCCGTCGGGCGTGAGCCAGCGCGCCGGCCCCCCGCCCGCCCCCACGTTCTCGGGCGTGTTCCACACCACCGCGTCGAAGCGCTTGCGCTCCAGCTTGGCCCGCGCGCGGGCGAGGCCGCCCCGGCCGCTCTCGAGCGCGAAGCCCACGTGCACCCGGCCCCCCTTGCGTCGGCCGAGGGTGGCCGCCACGTCGGGCGTGGCCACCAGCCGGAGCACCTGCCCGCCGACGCCCTTGCCCGGCTTGCCGCGCCGTCGGCGCGCCGGCCTCCAGTCGGCCGGCGCCGCCGCGAACACCACGGCGGCGGCGGCGCGCGTCTCCCGACGGGCCGCCCGCAGCAGGTCGTCGGTGGAGACCACGTGCACGGTGCGCACCCCGCGGGGGGGGGGCAGCGCCACCGGGCCCAGCAGCAGCGTGACGCGCGCCCCGCGCCGGCGCGCCTGGTCGGCGACCGCGATCCCCAGCCGGCCGCTCGAGCCGTTGGAGAGGAAGCGCACGTCGTCCAGGTGCTCGCGGGTGGGACCGGCCGTGACGACCACGTGGAGCCCGGCCAGGGGACGGCGCGCGGCTCGAAGGGGGGGCTCGGGGGGCGGCACTCGCCGGCCGTTGTACCCCAGCCGTAGCATGCGGCGGTGACCGCGCCCGACGACCTGCTCGGCGGCCTCCTCCGCGACCTCGCGCGACCGGAGGCCTTCCCCGACGAGGCCTGGGGCGCGACGCCCCGCGGGCTGCGCCAGGTCGAGGTGGTCCAGACGCACATCAGCGTCGTGTTCCTGACGGCCACGCGGGCGTACAAGGTGAAGAAGCCGCTCTCCCTGTGGGGCTTCCTCGACTACGCCACGCCGGCGGCGCGCCAGCACTGGTGCCGGGAGGAGGTGCGCCTCAACCGCCGCCTGGCCCCCGACGTCTACCTCGGCGTCGCGCCCGTGCTGGCCGAGGGCGGGAGGCTCCGGCTCGGGGCGGTGGGGGAGAGCGCCGGGACCCCCGACGCCGAGCACGCGGTGGTCATGCGCCGCTTCCGGGCGCAGGACACGCTGGAGGCGCGGCTCGGGGCGGGCCGGGCCTCGCCCGACGACCTGCGGCGCCTGGGCCGGCTGCTGGGCGCGTTCCACCGCGCGCTGCCCCTGGGCGCGCCCGGCCGGCCGGCGCCGTCGCCGGAGGCCTTCGCGGGCGTCCTGCGGCAGAACGTGGCGGCCACGCGGGCCTTCGTGCCCCGGCTGTTCCCCGCGGCGCTCCACGGGGATCTCGAGCGGCGCTTCGCCCAGCAGCTGGCCGGGGCCCAGGCGCCCCTGGCGCGGCGCCGCGACGCGGGCCGCTTCGTGGACGGTCACGGCGACGTGCGCCTGGAGCACGTGCTCGTGGAGGGCTCCGCGCTCGCGGTGATCGACTGCGTCGAGTTCACCACCAGCCTCCGGCACATCGACGCCTGCTCGGACGCCGCCTTCCTGGTGATGGACCTGCTCACCCGCGGGCGGGACGACCTCGCCCGCGCCTTCGCCCTCGCGTGGATGCGCGCCACGCGCGACGCGGGCGACCGGCTCTGGGGGCTCTACGTGGCCTACCGGGCCCACGTGCGCGCCAAGGTCGACGCGACCACCAGCCTGGAGCCGGAGGTGCCCGAGGCGCAGCGGGCGGCGAAGGCCGCCAGCGCCCAGCGGCACCTGGCCCTGGCGGCGTCGGTGCTCAGGCTCGCGGGCGGCCGGCCGGCGCTGGTCCTGCTGCGGGGGCCCTCGGGCACGGGCAAGAGCGTGCTGGGCGCCGGGTTGGCCCCGTGGCTGCGCGCCGTGCACCTGCGCAGCGACGTCGTGCGCAAGGAGCTGCACGGGCTGGCGCCGCTGGCGCGCCCCGCGCCGGGGCAGGTGGCCGGGCTCTACGGCGCTGCGGCCTCGGCGCGCACCTACGCCGCGCTGCTCGAGCGCGGGCTCGCCGCCGGGCGGCGGGGGCGCAGCGCGCTGCTGGACGCGACCTGGCTCCGTCGCGACGGGCGCCGGGAGGCCCTCGAGCGCGCCCGCGCCGCGGGGCTCGCGACCGTGATCGTGGACGTGGAGGCCCCGCCCGAGCTCGTGCGCGAGCGGCTGCGTGCGCGGCAGGCCCGCGGCGACGACGCCTCGGACGCCGACGTGGCCGTCTACGAGGAGCAGCTGCGCACGGCCGAGCCCGTGCTGCCGGGCGAGGCGCCCTGCCACCTGCCCTACGCCGCCGGGAGCCCGGTCGAGCCCCTCCTGCTCGCCCTGCTCGACGGCGTGGCGCGTCAGGACCCGCCCGCCGGAGGGGGATGGGGTGCGACTCCGTGTCTGACACCTTCCGGCGGCGTGGGGTAGGATCGCCGCCCCATGGACGTCGTCGTCGTCGAGTTCGAAGGCGGGATCGAGCAGTTCCCGCGCCTGATCCAGACCGTGGACGGCCTCGTGGCCGACGGCGAGCGGCGGCTGGTGATCGACCTGCACCAGCTG
>CAZPOZ010000374.1:0-3868 GCA_964588235.1 uncultured Planctomycetales bacterium | reverse complement strand
GTTCGTGGCCGAGGCCATCGACCAGACCCGCGGCTGGTTCTACACGCTGCTGGCCGTGAGCACCCTGCTCGTGGACGGGCCGGCGTACCGCTCGGTGGCCTGCCTGGAGCTGATCCTGGACGGCCAGGGCAAGAAGATGAGCAAGTCGCGGGGCAACGTCGTCAGCCCCTTCGCCCTCATGCTCGGCGAGGGGGGCGGGCAGCCCTACGGCGCCGATCCGCTGCGCTGGCTGCTCCTGGCGCGCCCGATGTGGGTGCCCCTGCGCTACGACGAGAAGGACCTCGTCGAGGTGCGCAACCGCTTCTTCGGCACGCTGCTCAACTGCTACGTCTTCCTGGCCACCTACGCCAACGTGGACGGCTGGGCCCCCGACCAGCCGGGCACGCCGAGCGCGGGGCGGCCGACCTTCGACCGCTGGCTGGAGGCGCGCGCCCAGGCCCTGGTGCGCGACGTGTCCGCCGACCTGGAGGATCTCGAGACGGGCCGCGCCGGGCAGCGGCTGACCCAGTTCGTGGTCGAGGATCTCTCGAACTGGTACGTGCGCCGCAACCGGCGCCGCTTCTTCGAGGAGGGGCTCTCCGCCGACAAGCGCTCGGCCCATGCCGCGCTGCACGGCGCGCTGGTGACCGTCGCGCGCCTGTGCGCGCCGTTCATCCCCTTCGTGACCGACGCGCTGCACCGGGCGCTCCACCCGCACCTCGCCGGCGTGGCGGGCAGCGTGCACCTGGCCGACTGGCCCCGGGCCGAGCCGGCCGCGGGCGGCGACGGCCTCGAGCGGGGCATGGAGGCGCTGCGGCGCCTGTGCTCGCTGGGGCACGCGGCGCGGCAGAAGGCCGGCCTCAACGTGCGCCAGCCGCTGGCGCTGCTCGCGTGCTGGGGGCTCTCGGGCCCCGAGGCCGCCTTCGTGCGGGAGCACGCCGACGTGGCGCGGGACGAGCTCAACGTGAAGGCGCTCGAGCTCGTGGATGCGCCGCCCGCCGGCACGCGCCTCAAGGCCACGCTCGAGAAGAAGGAGGCCGCGCGCCGCCTGGGCGCGGCGACGCCCGCCGCGGCGGCGGCCCTGGAGGCGCTCGACGGGGCCGGGGTCGTGGCGCTGCTGGCCGCCGACGCGCCGCGGGTGCTCGCGCGCGAGGGCCCGCTCGACCTGCGGCCGGCCGACGTGCGCGTGGTGGTCGAGGCGCCGGCCGGCTCGGTGGGGGAGTTCGGGGGCGGGCTGCTCGCCGTGCTCGACACGACCCTGACCCCCGCCCTCGTCCAGGAGGGGATCGCGCGCGAGGTGGTGCGGCGCGTCAACGACCTGCGCAAGGCGGCGGGCCTGCGGGTGGACGACCGCATCGTGCTCACCTGGCACGCCGACGGCGAGGCCGGCGCCGCGCTGCGGGCCTTCGGGGCCTGGGTGGCCGGCGAGGTGCTGGCCTCGCGGCTGGTGGAAGCCGACTCGGGCGCGGGGCTCACCGCGCTCGACCTGGCCCAGGGCGAGGTGGGCGTGGCGCTCGCCCGCGCGTAGGGGGCGTCGCGGCTCAGCGCGGCCTGAGCGGCAACGCCTCGAAGATGTGGCGCAGCTCGGCGTCGGAGAGCAGCCCGTCGAGGTCGGTGTCGAAGTCCTCGAAGCGGGCGGCCACCGTCGCGGGCACCTCGTCCAGCGAGAGGCAGCCGTCGCCGTCCCGGTCGAGCAGGGTCATCGCGCGCCGGAGCCGCTCCTCGCCGAAGGCCGGCCGGGGCAGCGGGCGCTCGGGCTCGGGCACGCTCGTGTCGCGGCCAGAGAGCAGCCCCCAGAACCGGGCCTCGTCGATGGCGCGGTCGAGCTCGGCCTGCACCACCACCACGAGCCCCGCCGAGCGGGCGACGAGCAGCTTCTGCCCGCCCAGCCCCGCCGCCAGCACCGCGTCGGCCGGCAGGCCCGGGAGGCGGGTGTCGCGCGGCCGGCCGAGCGGGTCGCGGCCCTGCTCGGCCGGCAGCCAGAAGGTGAGGCCGTAGCCCGGGTTGGCGGCGCTGCCCACGAAGCAGGCCGCCAAGGACTCGGGCCTCACCAGCGCCTTGCCGTCCACCACGCCGCCCCGGCGGATCCACTCGCCCAGCTTGGCCCACTCGCGGGCCGTGAGCGCCGCCCCGTGGGGCAGGTCGGGCCGCCCCGCGGCGTCGCGGGACCACGCGTAGGGCACCAGGCCGAGCGGCCCGAGCAGACGCCGCTTCAGGTAGTCGAGCGGGTCCTCCTTCGACGGCAGCAGCTTGCGGCGCAGCAGCTCGCCGAACACGTAGAAGGGGCCCGGCCCGTAGCGGAACACGCTCCCGGGCTCGGCCTGGGCCTCGAGGCCCACCGCGTGGGCGTACTTGTCGGGCGTGCGCGGATCCTGCAGGGCGCGGGTGCCCATCTCCAGGCCGCTCGTGAGCGAGAGCAGCTGCCGGATCGTGATCCGGCTGCGGCGCGGGTCGCCCTGCCACTCGGTGATCGTCCGCGCCACCGGCTCGTCCAGCGTCAGCAGTCCGTCGTCCACCGCCGCGGCGGCCAGCAGCCCCCAGAACGACTTCGTGCCGCTGGCCAGGCGGTGCGGCGAGTCGGCCGCGCGCCCCGGCGCGTAGGCCTCGAACAGCACCCGCCCCTCCTGCTGCACCAGCAGCGCGAGGCCGCCGTGCTGCATGAGGTAGAGCGAAGCCCGCTCGCAGGCGTCGCGTCGCGCCAGGGGCTCGGGGGAGGGCGGGGCGCCCGCCGGCGCGGGGACCACGGGGGGCGCGGGGGGCGGCCCGGCCGGCACCGGAGGCTCGGCGACCGCCGCCGCGGCGGTCCCGAGCAGGAGCAGCAGCACGGGGCCGGCGCGCGGTCGGGGCATGGAGGCACCTCCGCCGACCTTGTACCCCTTTCGCCCGGCGGCGTTCCACCACCCGCACATGATCAGTGTCCTCTCCTGCCCTCTGGAGGCTGGGCTGAGGCGCATGGCCCCCAGGTGAGGGGGAGGGCCCTTCGAAGCGGGTGACCCCTCGCGCGGAGTGGCCTGCGGATGGTCTCCGCAGGCCGCGCCCAAGCAGCCGGCGCGCTGGGCCGGTCGCGGAAGGCCGATGACGGCGACGACGCGCCTCAAGGCCTGCGCAAGGAGGAGGAAGCGGCCTGAGCGCCCGGTTCCAGCGCGCCGCTCGCGCGCAGGCGAAGCAACTCATGTCACCACCCGTACACTCGGGCGGATGCCGCCCCGGCGCCCGACCCGACCCCGGTCCCCCTGGCCCGGGGCCGCGCTGCTGGCTCTGCTCGTGTGCGCAGCCCCGGCCTGGCCGGGCGCTGCGGCCGACGGCGAGAACCCCTCGGCCGTGCCGCCGCCGGCGCCCGCGCTCAACGACGGCAGCTTCGTGGTCCCCGACGTGCGCACCCTGCCCGGGGCGACCGCCGCCGGGGTGCTCGCGCGCGCAGGGCTCAACGTGGGGCGCGTCTACGACCGCCGCTACCCGACGCGCTACGTGGCGGGCAGCGTCGTCCGGCAGCGACCCGAGCCCGGGGCGCGCCTGCCCTTCGGGGCGGGCGTGGATCTCGAGCTGATGGCCGAGGCCGACGGCCCGCCGGGCGGACGGGCCCCCGACCCGGCCTGGCCCCGCGTGGCGGCTCCGACCCTGCGCCCGACGGCCCCTGCTCCTCGGCCCGCCGCGCCGGCGCCGGCGCCTGCGGCGCCGCCGGCGGACCCCCAGTCACCGCCCGCGGGCGGGCTGCCGCCGCCGCCTGCGGCCGCCGCCAGCGGGTCGGGTGCGCCCGAGGTTGGGCCTGTGGACCCCGGGCCTCCCGTTCCCGGGCCCCCCGCGCCCCCCCCCGCCGTTGCGGCCCCGCCGCCGCCGCCGGCGCCGGCGCCGGCCGCCCCGCCCCCCCCCGCCGCGGCCGGGCCCCCCC
>CAZPOZ010000373.1:0-3871 GCA_964588235.1 uncultured Planctomycetales bacterium | reverse complement strand
GTCGAGCACCGTGCGGGTGCCCGGGAACATGGCGTGCGCCCCGAGGCCGTGGCAGAGGATCTCCGAGCGGATGCGGTCCTTGGGGAACGGCAGCCGCTGGCGCCCGTAGCCGGTGCCCACGCTGGCGAGCTCCTCCAGCGGCACCGCCGCGGCGGCGTCCACGGCCTCCCGCAGCGTGTCGTCGGCCCCGGCGAGGTCCCGCAGCGAGGCGCGCATCTGGGTCTCGAAGCGCCCCTCCTCGGAGGGCGCGTTCTCGACCTTGAGGATCGACTTGTCGTAGAGCGCGGCCAGGAGCTCGAAGGGCGGGCCTCCGGCCCGCGCGGCCTCCTCGGCGAAGCGCATGTACGAGGAGCCGGCCAGGTCGCGGAAGAAGTCGCTCCGTCGGGCGGCGCCGGGCGCGAACAGCGCGCCGGCCTCGGCCTCCATGCGCTGCAGCACCTGGCCGAGCAGGCCGCGGACGGCCGCTCCCGGCCCGGCCGTCTCCAGCAGCACGCGCTCGAGGGTGCCGAGCTGGTCGAGGTACTGCCGGCGGCGGAACACGCGCTCCAGGGTCACCAGCAGCGGCGCCCGCTGCTCGGCCGCCACGCCGCGCGCGGCCAGCTCGCCGGCCACCAGGCCGAAGCGCGTGCCGATGAGCGCCTCGGCCAGGGCCACGCGACAGGCCACCTCGTAGTTGCTGCGCGTGTTCGTGATGCCGCGGCCCAGCGACCGGCCGTCCTCGCCGAGGACCACGGCCTTCGTGGTCGTGCTGCCCAGGTCGATCCCTACGGCGTAGCGCATGCACCCTCCCGGCTCGCGCGCTTCTGCGCGATCATCTGCAGGTACGACTCGAGGCGGTTCTTCACGTTGGCCGCGCTGAAGTAGCGCGGGTCCACCAGGTCGCTCTCCACGAACCCGCCCGGCCGTCCCGTGCGCTTCTCCACCTCGCGCAGGATCGAGAGCTGGCCCGCGCTGAACGACTTGCACGACTTGACCGAGTGCACGAAGAAGCCGTCGGCGTCGTACGACTCCACGTACTTGGCGATCATGTCGATGCGCGCGGGCAGGTTCAGGTTCGTGTAGCAGCCCATGCAGTAGTCGGCCAGGCTCTCCAGCGGCCGCGACGGGTCGTGGCGGAAGCCGAAGTCGTAGACCCCGCCCACCTTCGTGTAGGTCGAGGCCACCGAGACCGCGCCCTCGTCGCTGAACATCTTCCACATCGGCCGGAAGGCGCTCCAGTTCGGCGGGCCCTCCACCACGAGGCGGAAGCGCTCCTGGGTCAGGTCGCCGTCGGGCGTGACCGGCCCCTTGCCCTGGCGCATGCGCTCCTCCACCTCCTCCCGCAGCTCGCGGTAGTAGTCCACGGCGTCCTGCGTGCCGCGGAAGGCGGTGAAGATCGGGCCGATGTAGTAGACGCCGCCGAACCAGGCGTCGATGGGGGAGGGGCGGTGACGGGCCGACTCGAGCACCTTGACGAGGTCGTCCTCCGCACGCGCCGAGCGCGCCAGCATCTCCCGCAGGCGGTCCTCGTCGTAGGCCACCCCGGTGACCTCCTCGAGCAGGGGGATGACCTTCTTCTTAAGCTGGTCCACGACGTACCGGCGCATGGAGGCGGTGATCACGCCGTCGCCCTGGTAGGGGACGTGCAGGAACACGGTCGGGCAGCGGTAGCGCTCCTTGAGCAGCTCGAACCACTTCAGGAACGTGAAGCAGCCGGTGTACGACAGCAGCAGCAGGTGCGGGTCGGGCAGGGGGTCGTCGGTGGGTCCCACGTTGCCCAGCGACTGCATGCCCAGGTCGCTCTTGACGTAGGCGCAGACGTCCTCGCTGTGGCCGTCCCGCTCGGCCACCGCGATGTAGTCCTTCGACCGGCCGCGCATGGCCGACTGCAGCGCGTTGATCTCGGGCAGCACCGGGAGCGCGCCGAAGACCCGCACCAGCTCGGTCAGGTTGCCCGGGACGTAGGTGTAGACGGCCTTCTCGCCCGTCTCCTTCACCCGGCCCAGGCGGGCGTAGTGCTCGGCGATCATGCGCTTCTGGCGCAGCTGGCTGGCGTCCTTGGCCACGGCCGGGCCGCTGCCGGGGAGGGGGGCGCCGGGGAGCGGGGTGCCGGGGACGGGTGCGCCGGGTGCGATGCTCATGGTCAGGCTCCTCCCCACAGGCGGATCGAGTCGGAGAAGGTCCCCGCCTGTTCGCGGATCGACTGGAACTGGCCCCCGTTCTCGGCGTACTTGAAGCCGGTCCAGGGGATGCCCGCGGCCTCGACGGCGGCCGCCGCCATCGGCTGGTCCAGCAGCGCGGGGTCGCAGAACGATGGGGCCGAGAACAGCACGCCGCCGGCCCGGCTGCGCTTCACCCGCGCGCACAGGTCCTGGCCCTTGGCCTTCGACTCCTCCCAGCGCACGGCCACGTCGGCCGACTTGCGCAGGAAGGCCACGACCAGGTCGTCCAGGGGCTCGCCGCCCTGGTCCACGTCGCCCTCGATCCACCGGTGCACGAGCAGCAGGTCGTCGTCCACGACGTAGCAGCCCGAGCGCTCCAGCGTGCGCAGCAGGCCCAGCGGCGGCTGCTCGCAGAACGAGCCCTGGATCACGACGCGCGCCTGGTCCATCGGCTGGCGCGTCGCGTCGGCCTCCACCGCGGCGCGGTAGTCGGCCAGCAGCCCCAGGTGCTCCTCGACGGGCTGCACGAGCCCCGCCCGCAGCACCTGGTAGAGCTCGCTGGTGGGCACCTTCCAGGGCGCCCGCCGGCGCAGCTCGTACAGGCCCTCCACGCGGCGGCGGTGCTCGTCGTAGAGGCGGATCGAGGCGCGCAGCGCCTCCGGCGTCAGGGGCCGCGCGCCGCGCTCCACGAGGTCGTGCGCCAGGGCCTCGATCTCGGACCGCCAGAAGGCCCCGCCCAGCTCGGGGTCGCCGTCCTGCGGCCACTCGAGGAAGCGCACGAGCTTGGTGGGGAACAGCGAGAGCCACATGCCCGAGAGGTTGCGCATCACGTCGCACAGCGCGGGGAACACGACGCCGTCCAGGGGGTCGAGCGAGCCGTTGAGCCCCAGCTCCACCGTGCTGCGCGGGATGTGGCAGATGTACGACTGGTAGTACGCGTCGCCGCGGATGATCTCGAGCTCCTCGCCCGCGCCCATCAGGCCGACGGGCAGCACGTTCATCGCGTGCAGCACCTCGCGCGGCACGTAGATGGGCGTGAAGCCCAACGCCAGGCCGCCGGTGCGCTGCTTCCAGGCGCGCACGCCCTCGAGCCGCCGGTCGCGGTTGACGGCGGCGGCGCGCTCGACGACGGCGGCCAGGCCCGGATCGACCTGCTCGGCGGTGCTCATGCGTCCCTCCAGACCGGCGGGCGCTTCTGGAGGAAGGCGGTGAGCCCCTCCGCCGCGTCGGCCGTGGCCATCAGGCGCCCGAGGTAGAGGCGCTCCTGGGCCTCGATCTCGCGGGCGAAGCGCTGCTCGAAGCTCAGGCGCACGGCCGCCACCGCCAGGCGCAGGCTCGACGCCGAGCGCGGCAGCAGATGCGTGCGCAGCCAGGCGTGGGCGGCGGCCTCCGGGTCGGCGGCGACCTCGTCCACCAGCCCCATCCCCCAGGCCTCCTCGCCCGTGACGGTGCGTCCCGTGAGGCACAGGTCCTCGGCGCGGGCCCGGCCGATGCGCTCGGGCAGCACGACCGAGGCGGTGGGCGCCACGACGCCCAGCGCGATCTCCGGCTGCCCGAGGCGGGCGTCGGGCGCGGCCACCACGCGGTGCGCCAGCGAGACCAGCTCGAGGCCGCCGCCCAGGCACTGGCCGCGCACGGCGGCCAGCGCGGCCAGGTGGGTGGCCAGCAGGCGGCGGAAGAACCCGTGGAGCGCGGCCAGCATGGCCGCTTCCCGGCCGGGCAGGTGCTCC
>CAZPOZ010000372.1:0-3881 GCA_964588235.1 uncultured Planctomycetales bacterium | reverse complement strand
TGCGCGCTGCCCACGACGACGTCGGCCCCCCACTCGCCCGGCGGCTTGAGCAGCACCAGGCCGAGCAGGTCGGCCGCCACCACCACCAGCGCGCCGGCCGCCTTGGCCCGGGCCACGAAGGGCCCGTAGTCGAGCACGGCGCCGTCGCTGGCCGGGTACTGCAACAGCACGCCCACCGTGGGCTTGGCGAAGTCGTAGGCGGCATGGTCGCCCACCACCACGCGCACGCCCTTGGGCCGGGCGCGGGTGCGCACGCACTCGATCGTCTGGGGGTGGCAGCGGTCGGAGACGAAGAAGACGCGCGCCTTCTCGTTGGCGTTCACCGCCAGGCAGAGGTTCATCGCCTCCGCCGCGGCCGTGGCCTCGTCGAGCATCGAGGCGTTGGCGATGGCCATGCCCGTGAGGTCGCAGATCATCGTCTGGAAGTTCAGCAGCGCCTCGAGGCGGCCCTGGCTGATCTCGGCCTGGTAGGGGGTGTACTGCGTGTACCAGCCCGGGTTCTCCAGCACGTTGCGCTGGATCACGGGGGGCACGAGGCAGTCGGCGTAGCCCAGGCCCAGGTACGAGCGCGCCACGCGGTTCTTCGCGGCCACCGTGCGCAGGCGCGCGAGGGCCTCGTGCTCGGTGAGCGGCGCGGGCAGGGTGAGGGGCCGCCGCAGGCGGATCGAGGCCGGCACGGTCTCCTCGATCAGCGCCTCGAGGCTCGGGGCCCCCACCGTGCGCAGCATGGCCCGCACGTCGGCCTCGGGCCCGCCGAGGTGGCGCTCGGCGAAGGGGTCGATGGCCGCGAGGGTGAACGGGGCGCGCTCGGCGGTCGGGGCGGCGGTCGGGGTGGACATCGGGGGGCGTCCGCGGGGAGGAGCGACCGTTGTAGCCGCCACGCCCCCCCGGGCCCCCTTCCGGGGCCAGCGTCCCGGCGGCGCCTGCGGACGACGCGCCGGGCCCCGCGTCCCGGGGCCGGCGCGCGCGCCGGTAGAGTGTCGCGCCTGCGCCCCGGGAGAGCCCCATGCGACGTGCCTCGTGCCTGCTGCGCCTGAGCCTGCTCACGGCGACCCTGTGGAGCGGCGCGCTCGCGCGCGAGGCTCCCGCCGCCGAGCCGGCGCCGGCCGAGACCCTGCTGCTGCAGGAGCCCACGATCTCGGCGCTCCACGTGGTATTCGTCTACGCGGGCGACCTGTGGATCGTGCCCCGCGCGGGCGGCGAGGCGGCGCGGCTGACCAGCGGCGTGGGACGCGAGAGCAGCCCCGCGCTGAGCCCCGACGGGGCCCACGTGGCCTACTCGGCCGACGTCGAGGGCAACACCGACGCGTACGTGATCCCCGTCGAGGGCGGCGTGCCCACCCGGCTCACCTTCCACCCCGAACGCGACCGCGTGCTCGGCTGGCATCCCGACGGGCGCCGCGTGGTCTTCGCCAGCCCGCGCGAGAGCGGGCCGGGGGTGGACCGGGCCTTCCTCGTGCCGCGGGAGGGCGGGCCGGTCACGGCCCTGCCGCTGCCCGAGGTGGCCGACCTGGCCTTCGACCCCTCCGACCGCGAGGGGCGGCGCGTGGCCTACACGCCCTGGAAGGAGGCCTTCCGCACCTGGAAGCGCTACCGCGGCGGGCGCACCTCGCCGATCTGGGTGACCGACCTGGGCACGCTGGCCACGACCACGGTGCCGCACGCCGCGGCGAGCGACGCCTGGCCCTGCTGGCACGCCGGCGCGCTGTGGTTCGCCTCCGACCGCGACGGCTCGATGGACCTCCACCGCTGGGAGCCGGGCGGCGCGGCGGTCGAGCAGGTGACGCGCTTCCACGACTTCGACGTGCGCAACCTGGCCGCCGGGGGCGGCGCGCTGGTGTTCGAGCAGGCCGGCGCGCTCCACGTGGTCGAGCCGGGCGCGGCCGCGCCGCGACGCCTCTCCGTGCGCGTGCGCCACGACGGGCTGCACTCGCAGCCGCGCTGGCAGGCGGTGTCGGGGATGGTGCGCGCCGCCGCGCTGGCCCCCAACGGCCGGCGCGTGGCCTTCGAGGCGCGGGGCGAGATCCTGACGCTGCCCAAGGACGACGGCGACCCGCGCAACCTCACCGAGAGCCCCGGCGCGCACGACCGCGACCCGGCCTGGTCCCCCGACGGGCAGCGCGTGGCCTGGTTCAGCGACGCGAGCGGCGAGGTGGCGCTGCACGTCGCGGCGGCCTCCGGCCAGGGGGAGGCCAAGGTGGTGCCGCTGCCGGGCGCGGGCTTCTGCTACGACCCGGCCTTCAGCCCCGACGGCCGGCACCTGCTCTTCAGCGACCGCGGGAACCGGCTGGCCTACGTCACGCTCTCGACGGGCAAGGTGACGGAGGTGGCGCGCGTGCGCGGCTCGCTGGGCGTGATCCGGCCGGCCGCCGTCTGGTCGCCCGACGGCGCCTGGATCGCCTACGAGGACCGCGACGACGGCACGCTCTACGACCGCGTGGCGCTGTTCGAGGTGGCCACGGGCGTGCGCACGGTGGTCACCGACGGCTTCGCCACGGCCGACACGCCCTGCTTCTCGCGCGACGGCCGGCACCTGTTCTTCAAGGCCAGCGTGGACGACGGCCCGCGGCGCTTCGGCCTGGACCTGAGCGCGACGGCGGCCCGCGAGGGCGCCTCGGCGCTCTACGTGGCGGTGCTGGCCAAGGCCGGGCGCAACCCGCTGTTCCCCAAGAGCGACGAGGGCGTGCCCACCAAGCGCCCCGCGGGCGAGGGGGGGCCGAAGAAGGAGGGCGAGGAGCCCGGGGACCCCAAGCCCGCGGACCCCAAGCCCGGCGACGCCAAGCCCGGGGAGGGGAAGCCCGGCGGCGACGCGCGCACCGAGGCCTCCGACGCTCCGCCGCCGAAGACGGTGGTGGACGTCGAGGGCCTGGGGCAGCGCATCCTGGCCCTGCCGCTGCCGGCGAAGGACTACGGCCGCCTGGGCGCCACGAAGGACCGGCTGCTCTTCCTGGAGCCGCTGGACGACGGCGGCCCCGTGCTCAAGGCCTACGACCTGGACAAGAAGAAGGCCGAGGAGGTCCTGCGGGGCGTGACCTGGTTCGAGGTCAGCCGCGACGGCAGCACGCTGCTGGTGCGCGGGCCGGACGGCTGGTCGCTGGCCACGGCGCAGGGCAAGGACAAGAAGAAGGTGGCGGTCGAGGGCGTGAAGGTGCGCGTGGATCCGGCGCAGGAGTGGCCGCAGATCCTGCGCGAGGCCTGGAGGCTCCAGCGCGACTTCTTCTACGATCCGGCGCTGCACGGCGTGGACTGGCCGGCGATGTGGACCCGCTGGAGCGCGTTCCTGCCGCACGTGCGCCACCGCGCCGACCTGAACGTGCTCATCGGCGAGCTGATCGGCGAGCTGGCCTGCGGGCACCAGTACGTGAACGGCGGCGACGTCCCCTCGCCGGGCGCGGGCGTGGGCACGGGCCTCCTGGGCGCCGACCTGGAGCCCGTGGAGGGGCGCTGGCGCTTCGCGCGCATCCTGGCGGGTCAGAACTGGAACCCGGGCCTGAGGGCGCCGCTCACGGAGCCGGGGGTGGACGTGCGCCCGGGCGAGTTCCTGATCGCGGTGAACGGCCGTCCGCTCGTGGCGGGGCAGAACCTGCTGCAGGCCTTCGAGGGCACGGCCGACCGGCAGACGGAGCTGACGGTGAGCCCGGCGCCCAGCGCCGACGGGGCCCGCAAGGTGCGCGTGGTGCCCGTGGGCAGCGACCGCGAGCTCAGGCGGCGGGCGTGGGTGGAGGCGCGCCGGGCGATCGTGGACCGGCTCAGCGACGGCCGCCTGGCCTACGTGTACATGCCCGACACGGGGCCGCGCGGGCTCTCCGCGTTCACCCGCGACTGGTTCAGCCAGGTGGGCCGCCAGGGGCTGGTGCTGGACGAGCGCTACAACGGCGGCG
>CAZPOZ010000371.1:0-3886 GCA_964588235.1 uncultured Planctomycetales bacterium | reverse complement strand
CGGGCGT
Source organism: uncultured Planctomycetales bacterium (assembly GCA_964588235.1). Taxonomy (GTDB): domain Bacteria; phylum Planctomycetota; class PLA2; order PLA2; family JAEUHO01; genus CAZPOZ01. Next base: position 3,879 of record CAZPOZ010000371.1, on the reverse strand, counting down.
GCTGTAGCCGCACTGCGGCGCGCCCAGGTCGGCGAAGGCCTCCTGGAGGGGATGCGGGCCGGCCGCGCCCGCCAGACCCTCCACCGTCTCGACGGCGGAGCCCTCGCAGTCCACGGCCAGCACCAGGCAGGAGAGCACCGGCACGCCGTCGATCAGCACGGTGCAGGCGCCGCACTCGCCGAGCTCGCAGCCGTGCTTCGTGCCCGTGAGGCCCAGCTCCTCGCGCAGCACCTCGAGCAGGGTCTTGTGGGGCAGGAAGGCCGTCTCGAGGTCCTCGCCGTTCACGCGCAGGACGGCCTGGACCTTGCGCGGCGGGGCGGGGGCGGCGGCAGGCGGGGAGGCCTCGCGGCCCTGGGGAGCGGTGCTCATCGGGTTCTCGAGGGGCGGCGGCGCACAGGCTAGCCGCGGGGCACACGCACCGCCACCGTGCGCCGCCCCGCCCAGGAGGGCGCTCCCCTCTTCTCCCCCGGCGCAGGGGGGGCGCAGGCCCGGCCGCATGGCAGACTCGGTCCGTCAGGAGGCTCCCATGCGCCGACGGCTCCCGCTGCTGCTCCTCGCCCTCTCGCTGGCGGGCTGCGGCGACTGCGACTGCTGCAAGAAGAAGGAGCCCGCGCCGACCGCCACGGCCGCGGCGGCCGGCGCGCCCCAGGCGCCGACGGCGGCGACCTCCCCGGCGTCCGGCGGCGGGGCCGCCGCGGTCGAGGCCGAGCCCGAGGCGGCGCGCACCCCGCCCGAGGTCAAGGTGGCCTGGCGCGGCGAAGGCGCGCGACTCGAGCTGAGCGTCTGGGAGATGCACTGCCAGGGCTGCGCGATGCGGGTCGAGGAGGCCCTCAAGGCGCTGCCCGGGGTGTCGGCCGTCGAGGCCAGCTGGAGCGACTCGAAGGTCTCGGTCACGCTCGCCGACGCGTCCGGGCGCGCGGCGGCGATCGAGAAGATCCGCGCGGCGCTGAAGGCCGAGGAGTTCCGCGTCCTGGGCGAGTGAGCCCGCGCCGCCGGGGCCCGCTCAGCGCCCCGAGGTCATCGCGAACGACCGGACGACCTCCTCGAAGGCCGCCATCCCGGCCTGCTCGGCGGCCTTGGGCATGCTCACGCGGATGCGGAACAGCTCCTCGCCGCGCTTGACCAGCGCGAAGGCGATCACGCTCTCGCGCCCCTGCTCGGTCACCTGGGCGGTGACGCGCATCGCCGGCTGCCCGGCCACCTCGTAGACCGCGCTCGTGGCCGTGCCGCCGCGGGCCTCCTGGTAGTGCTTCACCAGGCGCTCGGCGTCGCGCGCGAGGTCCTCCTTCCACACCAGCAGGTAGACGTCGATCTGGGCCTGGTCGCCGGCCACGGGCACGAAGGAGGCGACGTGGTCCGGGCGCTGCGGGACCACCACGGTCGAGCCCCGGGGGTAGCGCAGCGAGAAGCCGCGGGCGTCGTTGCGGTAGGCGCCCTCGCCCTCGGGCCCGCGCGGCGCCGCGGCCAGCCCCACCGAGTCCACCAGCGCCTGCACCTGCGCGCGCGCCTTGGCCCAGGCCACGGCCGGTCCCTGGGCGTGGATCAGCACCTCGGCGCCGGGAGCGAGCAGGTAGGTGACCGACAGCTGCCAGGGCTGGGGCGCGGCGCCGCCCGCGGCCCCGGTGGGCTTGCGCAGCTGGTTGGCCTCCACCTGCACGTAGGAGAGGGGCTTGAGCGCCGTGCCGTCCACGCGCCGCACGCCCGTCACGCTGAAGCCCTTGTCGGACTCCCAGTCCTTCCGCACCTGGGCCTCCAGCGCCTCCAGCGAGACGGCGCTGCGACGGCGCTGGCTGACGGTCACCTGCACCTGGGTGCCGGGCTCGTCGAAGGTGGCCAGCTTCGTCCAGGTGGAGGCCTCGCCCCCCGACGTCAGCTTCCATCCCTGCGGCCCCGTCACCGTCAGGCCCAGCAGCCCGTTGCGGTAGACCGGCGCCGGGCCCGCGGCCGGGGCGGGCGCCCCCGGGGGGGGCGCGGCCGGGCGCGGGCCGGCCGGCGGATCCTCCGCGAAGGAGCGGCCCGCGACGACCCCGAGGAGCGCGGCGATCGCGAGCAGGATGGTCGGGCGACGGAGCATGAGGCGCCTCCCTGCGGCCAGGCGCAGAGGCTACCGCACCCGGGGGTGGGGGGCACCCCCGGCAGCGCGCCGCCCCGGGGCAGGGCCGGGCGCCCCCGGTACGCTGCTCCCCCGTGACGATCTACGCCGTCGGCCGCAACTACGCCGCTCACGCCCGCGAGATGGGCGCCCGCCCCTCCACGCCGGCCGAGCCCGTGGTGTTCCTCAAGCCCGAGGCGGCCCTCGTCTCGCCCCCGGGCCCCCTGAGCTTCCCCGCGGGGGTCGGCGAGGTCCACCACGAGCTCGAGCTCGTGGTGGAGGTCGGCCCCGACCGGGGACCGGCCGCCGTGGCCCTGGGCCTGGACCTGACCGACCGCCCCCGCCAGGCCGCGGCCAAACGCGAGGGGCTCCCCTGGGCCGCGTCGAAGGGCTTCTCGGGCTCGGCGCCGTTGGGGCCGCGCGTGCCCGTGGCGTCGCTGCCGCCGCTCGACCGGCTGCGGTTCACCCTGCACGCCGACGGCGCGCTCCGGCAGGCCGGCGACAGCGCCGACCTGCTCGTGCCCATCCCGGAGCTGCTCCGGCACCTGGATCGCTGGTTCGGCCTCAGGCCCGGCGACCTGGTGTTCACCGGCACCCCCGAGGGCGTGGGCCCCCTCGCGCCGGGGCAGGTGCTCGAGCTCGCGCTCGAGGGCGTCCCCGCGGCGGCGGCGCGCTTCGTGGTGGCCTGACCCGCCCGGCCCGGACCCCATGCCCCTACAGCCCCCCGGCCCCCGCTGACGTGCTCCCCGAGCTCTCCTTCCTCCTCGCCGTTCTCCTGGGGTTGGGCAGCGCCGTGGCCGGGCAGGTCCCCGCGACGCGCGCGCTGCTGGGGACCGGCGCAGCGCTGCTGGTGGCCTGGGGCGGGGCGCGCTGGCTCGCCGACCGCGCGCTCGCCGCGCTGGAGGCCGAGGGCGTGCCGGGCGCGCTCGGCCGGCTGCCCCTGCTGGTGGCGCCGGCGTTCCTGGCCTGGATGGTGGCGCTGCAGGTCTTCGGCTGGGGCGCGTGGGTGTTCGCCACGCTGCCGCCGTCCACCTGGCTGCTGCGGCACGTCGTGCTGTTCCTCCCCCTGCTCGTGGCCTACGCCGGGGCGTGGGTCGCGCGGGCGCGGGTGGAGGCGGGCCTGGCCGCGCGCCTGGGCCGCCGCGAGGCGGCGCCCGCGGCGGCCACGGCCGTCCGCGCCGGGTTGCGGCGCAACGGCCTGGCCCTGATCCCCATGGGCGTGCTGCTCGGGCTCGTGGAGGGGCTGAGCCTGATGGCCGGCTGGGGCGTCCCCGGCGTGGCCCGGGTCCTGGCAGCCGTCGAGGACGTGCCCCCCCTGGAGGTGCTGCTCGTCGTGGGCGTGCTGGTGGGGCTGGCCTACGCCCTGCCGCTGGCCCTGGCGCGGCTCCTGCCCAGCGAGCCGTTCCCCGCCGGCCCGCTGCGCGACCGCCTCACGCGCCTGGCGGAGGCGATCGGCCTGCGTTACCGCGAGATGCGCGTGTGGAAGACCGGGCGCCGGGGCCTGAACGCCATGGTCGTGGGCCTCACGGGCGGCACGCGGCGCATCTTCGTCACCGACGGGCTGATCGAGGCCCTGCCCCCCGAGGAGCTGGAGGCCGTGTTCTGCCACGAGGCGGCGCACGCCCAACGCCACCATCTGGCCTGGTTCCTGGCCCTGACGAGCCTGCTCAACCTGGCGGCGATGCTCGGCCAGGACCTCTTCGGGCAGCTGGGGATCCCGCCCTTCACGCAGAGCCTGCTGCTGTTGATGGTGCTCTGGTTCGGCATCCTGGGCTGGGTCTCCCGCC
>CAZPOZ010000370.1:0-3887 GCA_964588235.1 uncultured Planctomycetales bacterium | reverse complement strand
AGCCGCCTCCCGGGCGAGCTGGCCATGCGCGACGTCTTCCCCACGCCCTACGACGCGCCCACCGAAGCGGCGATCAAGGCCCTGCTCGAGGCCCGGGGACCCGACGCGCTCCACGCGTTGGCCTCGCGCCTGAGCGCGGAGGGCCTGCTGGCGGCCTGGCACGGGGCCTTCCACGAGGTGCTGCGCGCCGCCCCGTCGTGGCCGCGGGAGGCCTTCCCCACCGGGGCGCCCGTGGTGGAGGAGACGCCCTACGGCCGCATCGCGCTGGGCACCTTCGGGCCCGACCGCTACGAGGGCGAGTACGCCGCGATCGTCGATCCGGGCGGCGACGACCTCTACCTGCGCGCGCGCGTCGGCGCCGCCTTCGGCACCGAGGACCGGCGCGTGGGGCTGCTGCTCGACCTCTCCGGCGACGACGTCTACGCCTGCCGCGACGTGGACCTGACCCTGGGCGCCGCCGTGCTGGGCGTGGCGGCCTGCGTGGATCTCGGGCAGGGCGACGACCGCTACGAGGGCGGCCACGCCGCGATGGGGGCCGCCCTGGGCGGCGTGGCGCTGCTGCTCGACGACGGCGGCAGCGACACGTACGCGGCCAAGTCGTTCGCGCAGGGCGCCGCCGGCTACGGGCTGGGGGTGCTGCTGGACGAGTCGCGCCAGCCGGCGCCCGTCGTGCCCACCGACGCGGAGACGCCCGACCCCGTGCGCTTCCAGGCCTTCGACAACGACCGGCTGAGCGCCTGGGTGGCCGCGCAGGCCTTCTCGCGCTCGGGCGGCGTGGCGCTGTGCGTGAACGAGCGCGGCAACGAGATCTACGAGGCCGGCGGCGTCTACCTGCACGCGCCGCTGTTCGCCGACCGCTACCAGTCGTTCAGCCAGGGCTTCGCGGTCGGCGACCGCGGCGCCGACCGCGCCGGCGGGGTGGCCCTGCTGGTGGACGGCGCCGGCAACGACCGCTACCTGGGCGACGTCTACGACCAGGGCGTGGGCTACTGGTACGCGGCGGGGCTGCTCTGGGACGGGGCCGGGAACGACCTGTACGAGTGCACGCAGTACGGCCAGGGGAGCGGCATCCACCTCGCCGTGGGCGGGTTGATCGACGCCGCGGGCAGCGACGCCTACCTGATGCACTCCGGCCTCGGGCAGGGCGGCAGCCACGACTACGCCGCCAGCGTGCTGATGGACCGCGGCGGCAACGACCGCTGGGACGGCAACACCTCCTGCAACGGCTGCGCGCTGACGAACTCGGTGGGCCTGTTCTTCGAGCGCGGCGGCGACGACACCTACGCCGCGCGCCGGGACGGCGGGTTCAACGCGGGGCGCCCCGCGCGCGGGTTCGGCAGCCTGGGCGTGTTCCTCGACCTGGGCGGGAAGGACGACTACCTCGGCCCCCCGGCGCCGGCGGGCCCCCGGGACGAGGCCGCCTGGCGCGGCAGCGACGTGGGCGTGGGGCTCGACCTGGCGGCGCCCGTCCCCGTGCCGGGCACCGCGCCGGGGACCTCCGAGCCCAACCAGCTCACCGGCAAGGCCGAGGTGCCGGCCGTGTGCCGCACCGAGGACCCGCTCTCGCCGGCCGTCTTCGACGAGCTCTGGGCGCTGGCCGTGCGCTGGGAGGTGGGCGACAACCGCGTGATCGTGCCCGCGGCCCGCCGGCGGCTCGTGGCCTACGGCGCGCCCGTGCTGCCGCACCTGGACGCGAAGATGGAGCGCGACGAGTCGGGCCTGGAGCTGCGCGCCTACGTGGACGTGCTCCAGGGCCTGAGCGCCGCGGGCGCCGCCGAGGCCGCCCTGGACCTGGTGCGCAGGAACCTCGCCTCGCCCAGCGAACGGCGCCGGCGCGTCGCGCTCCACCTGGTCGGCGAGCTCCGGCTCCGGGCCCTGGAGGCCGACGTCGTGGGCCTGCTCGCCGGCGCCGACGAGCCGCTGCAGCGACGCGCCGCGGGCGTGCTGGCCCTGCTGGGCAGCCGGGCCGGCGACGCGGCCCTGCGCCCGTGGCTGGCCGACCCCGACGAGCGGCGCGTGATCGCGGCGCTGGGCGCCCTGCTGAGCGGACCGCTGGAGGGGGCGCCGGACGTCTACGACGCGCTCCGGCCCGCGCTGGCCCACCCGCTGATCAGCGTGCGCAGCCGGCTGGCGACGCTGCTGGCCGAGCGGCGGGAGGCGCTGGGCGCGCGCGTGCGGGCCGACCTGGCCCGGGCCGAGCCGCCGGCGCCGGACGCTCCCGGCGACTCCGTGGAGCGCGCGCGGCGCACGCTGCTCGACGCGGCGGCGCGGGGGCCGATCACGCCCGACGGACCCTCCCTGGAGGGCGTGGCGCGGCTGCTGGGCCACGACGACTGGGGCGTGCGGGCCGACGCGGCCCGGGTCCTGGCGCGGTGGGCGGCCCTCACGGGCCCCGGGGGCGAGCTCGCCCCGCGCGCCCGGGAGGCGCTGGCGGCGCGTCTGGCCCTCGAGACCGACCCCTTCGTGCGCCGCGCGGCGGAAGGCCTCTCCCGGGACCCGTAGCGGGGTCCGTAGCGTCGGGGGGCGGATCCCGCTCAGGGGGGTGGCGCCGGCAGGCGCGAGGCCTGCCCGCTACCCTACCCCCCCCTGGGCCGAGAGATGGCGACCGCCACGCAGCCTCCCATGGTGCTCCTCCACGACCCCTTCGACGCCCACCGCCCCGGCGGCCTGACGCTCGGGCCGTACCGCGTCGAACGCCAGCTGGGCGAGGGGGGCATGGGCAAGGTGTTCCTCGCCCACGACGAGATCCTCGACCGCACGGTCGTGGTCAAGGTGCCGCACGTCCGCTTCCTGGACACCCCCGGCTTCCGCGAGCGCTTCGAGCGCGAGATCCGCGGGCTCGTGGGCCTGCAGCACCCGCACGTGGTGGGCATCCTCTCGCGCGGCGAGCACGAGGGCGTGCCCTACTTCGTGCTGCCCTACCTGGCCGGCGGCTCGCTGGCCGACCGCGTGCGCGCGGCCCCCGGCCACCGCCTCTCGCCCGAGGACGTGCTGGCCTGGCTGCCGGCCGTGGCCGAGACCCTGGACTTCGTGCACGGGCAGGGCGTCGTCCACCGCGACCTCAAGCCCGACAACGTGCTCGTCGACGAGCACGGCAACGTGTTCCTCTCCGACTTCGGCATCGCCAAGGTGCTGCACGAGTCGGCCTCCACCACGCTGACCGACACCGGCCAGGGCGTGGGCTCGCCGCTCTACATGGCGCCGGAGCAGGCGCGTGGACCCGACGTGACCGGGGCCGCCGACCAGTACGCGCTGGCCGCCACCGTGTTCGAGTGCCTGACGGGCTCGCCCCCCTTCGCGCAGGGCACCCCGGTGCAGATCCTCGTGCAGAAGAGCATGACGCCGGCCCCCGACCTGCGCTCGCTCGCGCCGCAGCTGCCCGCGATCTCGGCCGAGGCCGTCGCCCAGGCGCTCAGGCTCGAGCCCCTGGCGCGGCACGCCACCTGCACGGAGTTCGCGGCGCGTTTCGCCCGGGGCTTCGAGCCGGTCTCCGGCTTCCCGCGCCACGGCGCGGCGGCGCAACGCGACTTCGTGCGCCTGCAGCTCGAGCGGCTGGCGGCGGCCCTGCGCGCGCGCCTGCCGGCGCCCCGACGCCTAGCGGTCCTGGCCGCCGTCGGGGTGACGCTGGCCGTGGCGGGCGTGCTCGCCCTGGGCATGGCCCGCGACCGGGGCCTGGCCGACGCGCGTCTCTCCGGCCTCTCCGCCGACCTCTCCGCCTGGCGCGCGGGCCCCGAGGGAGCCGTCGCCGACGCGGCCGTCACCGAGGCCGGCGACCTCGTCGAGCGGGCGCGCGGGCTGCTCGCCGACGACCTCGTCGCCGAGGCCCTCGAGCACCTGGAGCGCGCCCGCCGCAGCTGGGGGGCGGCCCGCGCCGCCCGCGAGCGCAG
>CAZPOZ010000369.1:0-3889 GCA_964588235.1 uncultured Planctomycetales bacterium | reverse complement strand
GCAGCGTGCCCGACGCGGCGCCGCCGCGCCCGTCGTGGATGCGGTAGGTCCCGGCGCTGTGCCAGGCGAGCCGGATCATCAGCGGACCGTAGGTGCCGTAGTCGGGCGGCCACCACGCCTGGGGCGTCTTCAGCAGCGCTTCGAGGTCGCGCTTGAGCGCGGGCAGATCGAGCGAGGCGAACGCCGCCGCGTAGTCGAAGCCGGCGTCCAGCGGGTTGCTCTCCCGCGGGCGCTGGTGGAGGATCTGCAGGCGCAGCTGGTGCGGCCACCAGTCGCCGTTCCCCCAGGCGCCGGCGGCCGTCGCTCGCGGGGCGTCGTGGCCCAGGGGGCAGCGTCCGGCGCCGCCCTCGGCGCGCTCCTCGGCCACGGCTGGCGCGGGCGCCGCGCCCACGCCGAGCAGGGGCAGGCCCAACAGCAGGGCGCCCAGCCCGGCGGCCGTGCGGGAGCGGGAGCGGGTGGAACGGGTGCGTTGCGCGCTCGACATCCGACGATCCTCCTCGGGTGGGGGCGGCCGAGGCCCGACCGGCTTCCTGCCCGCCCGATCTCCCGACGCTCCCGCGGCCCGTGAGTTTCGGCGCCGCGTCCGCCGGCTCCACGGGGTCGTCGCCGTCGGGGCCTGCGGGCCTCGCCGGCCGGGCGGGCGTCAGCGGCGCCGTCGGCGCGGCGCGGCCCGTTTCCCCGCGAGGTTGCCCTCGGCCGCGCCCTTGATCAACGCGAACACGCCGAGCAGGGCGAGGATCGGCGGATAGAAGAAGATGTAGCCCATCTGCCAGCCGACGAAGAACCACACGGCCGCGATGCCGATCAGGATCAGCCCGCCCACGACGCCCAGGTTGAGCGCCGCCCGCTCCGGGCCGTAGCCCCGCCACGGGTCCCCCTGCGCCTCGCGCTCGCGCGCCTCGGCCGCCACCGTGAAGAACAGGCCGCAGGCGTCGCAGCGGCTCCGCTCCACGGGCGTGCGGTGCCCGCACTGCGGGCAGCCGCGCGTGAGGGCGGGCCGGCCGGAGGAGGGGGCCTTGGGCGCACGTTCCGGCGCGGCCCCCGCTCGCGCGGGCCCGGTCGGGGCGCCCAGCGCCACCGCGCCCTGGCAGTGGGGGCAACGCACGGCGCTCCCTGCCGACGCGGCCGCGACGGCGAAGCGACCACGGCAGAGGGGGCAGTCGTACTCCAGGGGCGTCTCCCTGCGCGGCATGCTGGGAGCAGCGCGACTGCGGAGCAAGCGCCGGCTCACGGCTCCCGGGCTGGGCGGCGGGGCCCGCCCTGGAGATGTGTAACTCTTTTCCTGTACACGTTGGAGCCCTACCTGCAGCCTGGGCCCGGGCCCTGCGAGGGGGCGGCCGCGTGCCGCCCGACCCCAGGCCCGTCTCGGAGCCTGCGCCCATGACCGCCGAGCCTCCTGCGCCGACGCCCGCCCCCTCGCTGGTCGTGGGCGTGTCGGGGTGCCTGCTGGGCGAGAACGTGCGCAGCAACGGGGGCCACGCTCGGGACGACTTCGTGGTGCGGGGCCTGGGTCCCTACGTGCGCTTCGTCTCGGTCTGCCCCGAGGCCGAGGTGGGCATGGGCACGCCGCGCGAGGTCGTGCGCCTGGTGGGGGCCGTCGAGGCGCCGCGCATGGTGGGCACGAGGTCGGGCACCGACTGGACGGAACGGATGACCGCGTTCGGGGCCGAGCGGGCCGAGGCGCTCTCGGCGGAGGACCTGGACGGGTTCGTCTTCAAGAAGGCCTCGCCCTCCTGCGGCCTGTTCCGCGTGCGGCTCTACGACGCCAACGGCGTCCCGGCCCACGCCGCCCGGGGCCTGTGGGCGGACGCGGTGGCCCGACGCCACCCGTTGCTGCCCGTGGAGGAGGACGGGCGCCTCAACGACCCCCGGCTGCGGGAGAACTTCGTCGAGCGCCTGTTCGTGTACCGGCGCTGGAAGGACTGCGTCGCGCGGGGCGCGGGCCTGCGAGGCCTGGTCGCGTTCCACGCCTCGATGAAGCTCACGCTGCTGGCGCACAGCCCCACCGCCTACCGCGACCTGGGCCGCCTGGTGGCGCAGGTCGAGCCGCTGCCCTACCCCGAGCTCGAGCGGCGCTACGGCGCGGGCCTGATGGCGGCCATGACCGTGCTGGCCACGCCCGGGCGCCACGCCAACGTGCTGGAGCACGCGCTGGGCTTCCTCAAGGACGCGCTCGAGGGGCGCGACCGGACCGAGCTGCGCGACCTGATCCACGACCACCGCCGTGGCCTGGTGCCGCTGATCGTGCCGCTGACGCTGCTGCAGCACCATCTGCGCCGCGTGCCCGTGGACCCCTGGCTGTCCGAGCAGACCTACCTCAACCCGTACCCCCGCGAGCTGCTCCTGCGCAACGGGCTGTAGGGCCCCCGCCCCCGGGGTCGCCGGCCACCGGCCCGCCCAGCCGGACGGCGCAGCCGGGACAGATGCCGTGGGTCAGCTCGAACGGGCCCTCCCGCGGCACGTAGTGGCCGAGGGGCAGCCAGGCGCCCGATGCGCTGCGCACGCTCTCGCACCAGGCGCAGACGGGCACGAAGGCCTCCCGCCCGGGCAGCGTGAGCAGCGCCCGGGCCTCGAAGCCGGGCCCCCGCGACAGCAGCGCGGCCACGCGGCCGAGCAGCGTGCGCTGCTCGCGCAGGAACTGCTTGCGGAACCGCCCCAGCGTCGCGCGGCTCTCGTCGTCGGCCAGGCCCAGCTCGGGCAGCAGCCGCACGCACGCCTCCACCTGGCGCAGGTTCACCAGCACCGCCGCCGCCATCAGGTCGTAGGCGCGTCGAGCCAGGGCGTCCTCCCCGCAGGCCTCCAATGCCTGCGCCAGCAGGTTGCCCTGATGGACGACGCCCGCCGCCAGGTACGGCGCGCGGTCGATCGACGCGAGCACGTCCAGGGCCCGCCCGGCCGCCTCCAGCGCCGCGGGGCGCCGCCGGAGCGCCACGTGGACCTCCACCTCCAGCACGAACCCGTGGAGCGGCGCGAAGGCCGGCACGGTCGTCCCGGCTCCCAACCCCGCGAGCACCCGCAGGGCCTCCTCCGCCCGACCCTCGCGCACCAGCAGCCGCCCCTCCGCCATCGTCAGCGCCCAGCGATAGACCTCCGCCGGCGCCCCCGAGGCGTGGAGAGCCCGTCGGTAAGCCTCGACGTGCGCGCGGGCCGACGCCAGCTCCCCCGTGGTGGTGGCGCGCGCCGCCGCGGCCACGTGGTACTCGAGCTCGAGGTTCGGCAACGGCGCCGCGTGCCGGTCGAGCACGCGCCGCAGCTCGGCGAGCGCCTCGCGCAGCGGCCCCACCTGGTGCAGCTGGCTCAGCGAGCCGCACACCTTCGCCAGGGCGAAGGCCAGCGTGCCGTCGGCCGCTGCGCCGTGGGCCCGCGCGAGCCCCGCCAGGCGCGAGGCGAGGGCGTGGGCCTCGAGGAAGCGCCCGGCCCGGCCGTAGAGGGTCGCGAGCGAGGCCAGCGCGCGGGCGTGGTCGCCCGCATGGCTGCCCCGCGCCTGGGCGAGCAGGGCCAGGAAGGCCGCCTCGGCCGCCTCGAACTCCCCGCGCTCGGCCAGCTCGCGCCCGCGGACGACGCGGGCCTGGAACTCCGGCGTGGGGGTCAGGGGGTCCGGGGGCGCCGTGGCCATCCTCAGTCCATCGGCCAGCCGGACCCCCGACTGTGGCCCCCTGCCCCGGACCCGGGCCCCACCCCGACCGCCGCGCGGCCGGGCGCGCGCTCAGCGCGGCGCGGCGGCGGCGGGCTGCGGCGCGGGCGAGGCGTCGTCGGGCGGGGGCTGGGGCAGCGCCCGCCAGGGCTTCACCACGAGCACGAAGCGGCCCCCGGCCGCTGCGAAGGCCGTGTAGCGCGTGCCGTGCTCCTTGCCCGGCTCGCGCGCCTCCACGCACCACCACGTGCGGCC
>CAZPOZ010000368.1:0-3910 GCA_964588235.1 uncultured Planctomycetales bacterium | reverse complement strand
CCCGGCTGGCCGAACGCATCCGCGGGCACGTGGACGCGCTGGCGGTGACGGAACAGGACGACCTGGACGTGCTGCGCAGCGCGGCCAACACCCGCCTGGCGCTGGGCGACGTGCTGGGCGGCCCCGGGCCCTCGAGCCTGGGCCGGCCGGGCGAGGCCGAGGTGCAGTACGACGAGGCCCTGCGCCTGCTCGACCGCGCGCTGGCGGCCGACCCCGCGCACCGCGCGACGGCCCTCGCCCGCGCGAGGCTGCGGCTGTCGCAGTCGGGGCTCGTGCTCGCCCGCGGCGACCCGGCTGGGGCGCTCGCGCTCATCGACGAGGTCGCCGCGCTCGCCGACGCGTGGCTCTCCCGGGACGGCGAGGACGCCGACGCCCTGCGGCTGCGCGTGGCCGCCCTCTCCGCCCGGGCGGCCCTGCGCTGGCACCAGCTGGAGTACGAGCCGGCGCTCGCCGAGTACCAGCGCCTCCTCGAGCTGCGCCAGGGGGGACGGCGACTGGGGGGCGAGTCGGAGCGCGACGCTCGCGAGGGGCTGCTGGAGGCGCGGCTCAACGTCGGCACCGCGCTGCTCGAGCTGGGCCGGGCCGAGGAGGCCCAACGCGTGCTGGAGGGGCTCGCCGAGGAGGCGCAGGCCCTGGCGGGCCCCGCGCCCGACCTCGAGGGGCTGCGCCTCCTGCGCTGGGTGGAGAGCTCGCTGGGCATGGCCCGGCTCGCCCGCGGCGAGCACGGTCGGGCCCGGGAGCACCTGACGCGGGCGCTGGCCCACGCCGAGCGGCGCGCGGCGCTGGACGGGACGAACGTCGAGGCCCAGACGCGGCTCCAGGGCGCTCACCACGACCTGGGGCTGCTGGCCTCGGGGACGGGGGACGCGGCCGCGGCGGCGCATCACTTCGGGCTCGCCGTGCGCCTGGGCGAGGCGCGTTCGCGCGACGAGCCCCCGGGCTCCGACGCGCTCTGGGACCTGCGCGTGGAGCGCAAGCTGCTGGCCAAGGCCCTGCAGACGCAGGGGCGGTTCGGGGAGGCCCAGGCGCAGCTGCGCGCCGCGCTGCGGCTGGCCGAGGCGCGGGTGCGCGCGCTGCCACGGGAAGACTGGGCCGCGCAGGGCCTCTGCGAGACCTGGACGGCGCTGGGGCAGGTGGAGGCGGCCCGGGTGGCGCAGCCTGCGCTCCAGCCCGCGGCGCTGCTCCGCCACGTGCCCTGGCTCTCGCGCCGGCTGGGCTGGCCCGGGGGCGCGGCGGGAGCCGAGCAGGCCTCCTGGGCGATCTGGCTGCACTCGCTGCGGCGGCAGCGCCACTGCTTCGCGCAGGCGCGCGAGGCGCTGGCGGGCGCGCGGGCGCGCGGCGCCTGGCATGCGCGCCTCGAGCCCAGCCTGGCCCAGATCGAGGACGTGCTGGCGCAGATCGACCGCGCGCTCGGGCCCGCAGGGGGCTGACCTGCCTGCCCCGCACGCCGCCGTCGCGGGCTACGCGCTCCCCACCCCCGCCGCGGCGGCCTGGCTCGCGTTGGTGGTCGGGGTCGCCGTGGCCCTGGGGCTGCGCGCGGCCGCGGGCGGCCGGCCCCGGACCGCCTGGCGCGTCGGCGGGTGGACGCTGCTGCTGTTGATCGTGGGGAGCGGCGTCGCGCTCACGGCCGACGAGCCCGGCGGCAACCGGCTGCTGCTGCTCTGCGTGGGCCTGTTCCTGGCCTTCAAGGTGCTCGTCACGGTGGAGACGCGGCTGCGCGGGGCGCCCTCGGCGCGGGGCCTGCGCTGGCTGGCCTTCGCGTTCACGTGGCCCGGGATGCGCCCCGGGGCGTTCTCGACCCTGAGGAGCGGGCGCGCGGCGGGCAGCCGCCGGCTGTGGGCCGAGGGCCTGCTGGCCATGGCGGCCGGCGCGGGCCTGCTCGGGCTGGCGCGGGCGGTCGGGCCGGCCGCGCTCCACGGGGTCCCGGGCGTGCTGCTGGCCGCGCTCGGGCTGGGCTTCCTGCTGCACGTGGGCCTGTTCCGCGCGCTGGCCGGCTTCTGGCGCGCACGCGGGGCGGCGGTGGCGCCGCCCTTCCACGACCCGCAGCGCGCGCGCAGCCTGAGCGAGTTCTGGGGGCGGCGCTGGAACCTGGCCTTCAGCGAGATGCTGCAGCTGACCGTGCGCCGCCCGCTCGCGCGGCGCCTGGGGGCGGGGTGGGCCGGGGCGGCGACCTTCCTGCTCTCGGGGGTGCTGCACGAGCTGGCGCTGTCGGTCCCCGGGCGGGGCGGCTACGGCCTGCCGCTGCTCTACTTCGGGATGCAGGGGGCGCTCGTGAGCCTCGAGCCGCGCCTGCGGTGGCTGCACGACCCGCGTCGGCGGGCGCTCCAGCGCGCGTGGACCCTCGGCTGGGTGGCGCTGCCCGCGCTGCTCGTGTTCCATCCGCCGGCGCTGCGCGCGGTCGTCGTGCCGCTGCTGGGCCGCGGCTGAACGTCGCGCCCGCCCTCGCAGGACCGGGGGCCGACGCCGGGGATGCAACGGCTGCGTTGCAGGCGGCACCCCGGTCGCGGCGCAGCCGCGGAAGTCCGTTGACAGGCCGGGGCCATTTCGCTAAATCGGTACTTGTTTGCTGATTTCGCCGCCGCCCGGGGCCCGCGCCCCGAGCCGCGGAGGACGGAGGCCCCGTGCAGGTGCGCTCCTACGTCGTCGAGCAGCCGGGACGCCCGATGGTGGAACGGGACCGCGACGAGCAGCCGGGCGCCGGCGAGGTGCTCGTCGAGGTCGCCGGCTGCGGCGTGTGCCACACCGACCTGGGCTTCTACTACGAGGGCGTGCCCACGCGGCACCCGCTGCCCCTCACGCTGGGCCACGAGGTGAGCGGCCGCGTGGTGGCGACGGGCTCCGGCGCCGAGGCCTGGCAGGGGCGCGCGGTGGTCGTGCCGGCGGTGATCCCCTGCGGCGCCTGCGCCGCGTGCCGGGCGGGGAAGGGCAGCGTCTGCCCGCGGCAGATCTTCCCGGGCAACGACGTCCACGGCGGCTTCGGCAGCCACCTGCGCGTGCCGGCCCACGGTCTGTGCCCGGTCCCCGACCTCTCCGACCGGCGCGTGAACGCCGCGGGCCTGGCGCTGGCCGACCTCGCGGTCGTCGCCGACGCCGTGACCACCCCCTACCAGGCCATCGTGCGCAGCGGGCTCAGCGCGGGCGACCTGGCCGTGTTCGTGGGCGTGGGCGGCGTCGGGGGCTTCGGCGTGCAGATCGCCGCCGCCCGCGGGGCGCAGGTGGTGGCGATCGACACGCAGCCCGCCCGGCTCGAGCTGCTGGCGCGGCACGGGGCCACGCTCACCCTGCGCGCCGACCAGCTCGACGCCAGGGCGCTCAAGGCGGCCGTGAAGGGCCTGGCGGAACGCGAGGGCATCCCCACCTGGCGCTGGCGCCTGTTCGAGACCTCCGGCTCGCCCGCGGGCCAGGCCACGGCCTGGAACCTGCTGGCCCACGGCGCGTACCTCGGCGTGGTGGGCTTCACGCCCGCGAAGGTGGACCTGCGCCTGTCCAACCTGATGGCCTTCGACGCCGTCGCGCAGGGCTGCTGGGGCTGCCTGCCCGAGCACTACCCGGGCGCCCTCGAGCTGGTGACGTCGGGCCGCGTGGCCCTGGCCCCGTTCATCGAGCGACGGCCGATGGCCGGCATCAACGAGACCTTCGAGGACCTCAAGGCGCACCGGGTGTCGCGCCGCGTGGTCCTCGTGCCCACCGCCTGATCGGAGACCCCGCCATGGACTGGAAGGACCACGACCTCGTCCCCGCCGCCGCCGACGCCGGCGGGCGCTACGAGGAGCGACCGCGGAAGGACCCCCGGGGCGCCGACGTCGCGGGCCTCCACACGGTCTGGATCACGCTCGACAATCCCAAGCAGTTGAACTCCTACACGACCGAGATGGTCAAGGGCGTGATCCTGGGGGTGCGCCGCGCCAGC
>CAZPOZ010000367.1:0-3942 GCA_964588235.1 uncultured Planctomycetales bacterium | reverse complement strand
GGGGGGGGGGGGGGGGGTGGGGGGGCGGCGGCCCCCGCCGGCATGACGGGTGGGGGGGGGGGGGGGTGCCCCCCCCCCCGGCGATCGGGCCCGCCCCTTCGGGGCCGCCGGCCGCCTGCGGTAGAGTCGGCCCGACGTGACCCACGGCCCGGCTCCCGCCCCGTCGCCCGCCCCGCCGGCGGAGCTGCTGCGCCTCGAGATCAGCGCAGGCCCCGACCGGGGCCGGGTGCTGCGCTACCGCGGGCCCGGCCCCGTCGTCTTCGGCCGGGCCGGCACGCCCGACGACGACCTGGGCCTGCCCACCGACCCCCGCGTGGGCCGGCGCCACCTGCACTTCCACCTCGACCGCGGCGCGGCCGAGGTGCGCGTGACCGAGAGCCGCTACGCGCTGTGGGTGGACGGCCGCCCGCTCCCGGCCGCCGTGCTGCGCGACGAGGCCGCCCTCGCGCTGGGCGACACGCGCCTCACCGTGCGCCTGCCCCTCGCCGCCGCGCCGGCCGCGCCCGCCCCCGCCCCGGGGCGCGCGCCGCTGCCCCGCCGCTCGCTCAGCGAGTTCGAGCTGGGCGACGACCTCGGCCGCGGCGGCCAGGGCCGCGTCGTCGCCGCCCTCGAGAAGGCCGGCGGGCGCGAGGTCGCGCTCAAGCTGCTGCGCGAGGACTACGCCGAGGACGAGGAGGCCGTGGCCCACTTCGTGCGCGAGATGGAGATGCTCGCCCGCGTGCGCCACGAGAACGTCGTGCGCGCGCTCGGCGTCGGCCGCGAGGAGGGCGCCCTCTTCGTCGTGCTCGAGCGCCTGCCCGGCGCCGACGTGGACGGGCTCGTGGCCCGCGAGGGCCCCCTGCCCCTCGCCGACGTGCTGGCCGTCGGCCTCGGCGTGCTGCGCGCCCTCGACCACGCGCACGGCGCCGGCGTGATCCACCGGGACGTCAAGCCCCACAACGTGATGCTCGAGCGCCGGCCCGACGCCGCCCCCCGCGTGTGGCTGCTCGACTTCGGGCTGGCCAAGCCGCTGCGCGAGAGCGCCTCCTCGGCCCTGACCCGCACCGGGCAGGTCAAGGGCACCCTGATGTTCGCCGCCCCCGAGTGCCTGATCGACGTCAAGCACGTGACCCCCGCCGCCGACCTGTTCTCCACCGCCGCCACCCTCTACTGGGCGCTCAGCGCCCGACCCTGGTTCGACGAGGAGCGCTTCGCCGACGGGATCTACGCCGCCGTGCTCGCCGGCGAGGTCGTCCCGCTCGCCCGCCGCCGGCCCGGGCTGCCCGAGGAGCTCGCGCGCTTCGTCGAGCAGGGCCTGAGCCCCCAGCCCCGCGACCGCTGGCCCTCGGCCGCCGCCGCGCTCGCCCGGCTGGCCGTCGTGGCCGGCGCCCCCACGCGCTGAGCCCGGCGGGGCGGCCCGCCCGGGTGGGGGGGAGCGGCCCGCTCAGCGCTCCACGCGCCAGGCCTCGACCGGCCCCATGTTCTTGGCCTCCACCGGCCGGGGCAGGGGCACGAAGCGCGGGCGCGCCCCGCCCTCGCCCGGCGCCGGCGTGCGCCCCACGGCCTCCACCACCGCGCGCGTGGCCAGCGCCTGGCCCGGCTCCGCGGCCGCCAGCATCCGCGCCGCCAGGTTCGTCGCGTGCCCCACCACGCACCAGGCGGCGCGGCGCTCGTCGCCCAGGTTGCCCGCCAGCGCCGGGCCCGTGGCCAGCCCGATGCGCACGCCCAGCTCCGGCAGGCCCTGCGCCCGCCAGGAGGCCCGCACGCTCTCGTGGACCGCCAGCAGCGAGAGGGCGCAACGCGAGGCCTCCAGCGCGTGCGTCGCAGAGGGCAGCGGCGCGCCGAAGACCACCATCAGCTCGTCGCCCACGAACTGCACCACCATCCCCTGGTGGCTCTCCACGATGTCGATGCCGATGCGGAAGAAGGTGTTCAACAGCCGGCCCACCTGGGCCGGCGCCATCGCGGCCACGTTGCCGCTGTAGTTCACCAGGTCGCAGAAGAGCAGCGTGGCCTCCACCTCGTGCAGGCGGAAGAACGACTCGGGGCTCTGCTCGAGCGCCGCCAGCACCGCGGGCGAGGCGTAGCGCCCGAACCACTGCGAGAGGCGCCGCCGACGCGTGTCGTCGGAGACCACCAGCACCGTGCCCGTGGGCGTGTGCGTGGCGCGCAACGCCAGCGCCCGGGCCGGGCGCCCCTCCGACGCGGGCAGCTCGTGCTCGCGACGCACCGTGTGGCCGGAGCGTGCGGCGGCCTCGGCCACCAGCTGCGCCAGCAGGCCGGGGGCCCCCGGCAGGGCGTCCAGCCGCTCCAGCGGCACGTCGCCCTCGGGCAGCGGCCCCAGCCCCAGCAGGGCCAGCAGCCGGGCGTCGGCGAAGCGCACCAGCCGGCCGGTGCGGTCGGTGCGCAGCTGCCACTCCTCCACCCCCGGCGCCGCCAGGTAGGCCTGCGTGGCCGTGCCCACGCGGCTGGTGCGCGCCTGCTGGTCGAGCAGGGCCCGGAGGCGCCGCACCTCGGCCTCCAGCACGCGCGCGCGCTCCGGATCGTCCTGCATGCCGCGAGCCTACCGCGGCCCGCGCGCGGTTACCCTGCCCGAATGGTGCCGGCCCGCGCGCTGCTCGCCCTGCTGCTCGCGGGCGTCGCGGCGCCGGCCTGCACCGCGCCGAGGGGCACGGCGCCGGCTTGCACGGCGCCGCTGGGGCCGACGGCGGGCGAGCGCTACGACCTCGCCCCGCGGGCCGACGACTGGGGCCCGCATCCGCGGGCGCCGCTCGAGTGGTGGTACGTGGCGGCCGCCAGCCCCGAATGCGGCTTCGCCTTCCACGCCGCCTACTTCCGCGCCTCCCCGCGCAAGGCCTTCCGCGCCGGGGCCCGGCCGCCGGGCTCGTGCTCCCCCCCGCTGGTCGAGCCGCTGCTCGGGACGCTGTTCCCCGGCCCGTACTCGCTCGCGTCGCTCTCCGTGACCGACCTGCTCACCCGCGAGCGCGCGCTCCACGAGGTCACCGGCTTCCCCTTCGGCTGCGCCCCGCCCCCCGGCCCGCCGCTCCGGCTCGGGCTGCACGGCTGGTCCCTGGCCGAGCACGCCCCCGGGGGGCCGCTGACGCTGCGCGCCCCAGGCCTCGAGCTCACGCTCACGCCCCTCAAGCCCCGCACGGTGCATCCCCCGGGCTTCACCGGCGGCCCCGGCCTCGGGCACCTGGCCTACCAGTCGGTCCCGCGGCTGGCCTACGCCGGCACCTGGCGCGGCCGGCCCGTCGCGGGCCTGGCCTGGATGGACCACCAGTGGGGCGACCTGATCCCCGGCCGGACCGCGCGCTGGGACTGGCACGGCCTGCACCTCTCCGACGGCAGCGACCTGATGCTCTACGACCTCACGCGCCCGGACGGCTCGGGGCGCGTGCGGAGCGGCTCGCGCACCGACGCCGAGGGCCGCACGCGGGCGCTGGAGGGCCTGACGCTGGAGCCCACGACCCTGTGGAGCGGCGCGCGCGGGCGGCGTTACGCGGTCGGATGGCGCGTGCGCGCGGCGGGCGTGTCGCTCGAGATCCGGCCGCTGGCGCTGCGCCAGGAGCACGCGAGCCTCTCGGGCGTGACCTACTGGGAGGGGCCCGTGAGCGCCGTCGGCGAGGTCGAGGGCCGCCCGGTGACGGGCGCGGGGCTGGGGGAGCACCTGCCCTGGCCCTAGTGTTGCGAGGCGCAAGTTCGAGGCGGGATCGTGCGACGCGCTGGGCTCAAGGGCGCTCAGGCCCGCATCGGCTCGTTACGTAGGCAGCATACGCGGCCTCGCCGCTGCGGGCCTTCCGCTCCCCATCCAGCGCGTCGGTGGCAAGGCGCGTCTACCCGGCACCTGCCGTCGCTGGTCCCTGGGGCCTCCACCATCCCGCCTCGAACTTCGGACCGGCGGAGCTAGCCCGCTTGTTGCGTGAACACAGGTTGAATCGCGCGGTCCTGGCTGCGTCCTCG
>CAZPOZ010000366.1:0-3951 GCA_964588235.1 uncultured Planctomycetales bacterium | reverse complement strand
GGCCCGGCTGCGGCTGGTGTAGTGCGGCGGCGGGTGGCAGGTGATGCAGCGCCCCGCCGCGGGGATGGGCGTGCCGTCGCGCCGCTGGTGGCGCTCGAAGATCGCCCGACCCCGCGCGACGGCGCCCGTGTCGGCGCCGGCCACGCGCCCGGCGCCGGGGTCGGGGGCGGGGGGCGGCAGGCTGTGCAGCCAGGCCACGAGGTCCTGCTGCGCCTGCTCGGGGAACACGTCGGCCCGGCTGAGCACCATCGCGAAGCGCGGGCCGCACTGGCGCTCCAGGGTCGGGTTGCTGCCGACCCACTTGAAGGGGTGGGTGCCCGCCACCCCCAGCAGGCTGCGGTTGAGCAGCGCGTTGCGCCCGATGCCGTCGATCTCGAAGTCGTAGGTCAGCCCGTCCGTGTGCGCCCCCGGATGGCACGAGCGGCAGGAGAAGCCGGCCTGGAAGGCGTAGCGGCCGTCGTGGAACACGCGCTCGCCGCGCCGCAGCGCGTCGTCGCCCCCGCCGCCGAGCGCGATGCGGCGCACCAGCCTGCCCTCGCCGTCCAGCACGGCCAGGGAGTCGGCCAGGCGCTCGCTGACCACGAGGAGCGGGCCGGCCCGCACGGCCCCCCGCGGGTTGCTGGCCAGCGGCGTGCGGCCGAGCACGTAGCGCACGGCGAGCGAGAGCCTCGTGGGCGCCTCGGGCCGCGCCTGGCCCTCCGCCGCCCGCAGCGCTTCGAGGTCCACCAGCGCGGCCTCGTCCGTGCCCCCGGCCAGCACCACGGCGCGCGTGCCGTCGGCGGTCACGGCGATGCCGCCCGGGTCGGCGAAGCCCCGCAAGGGCTCGCCGAGCGGCAGCACGGCCAGGGCGCCGTCGCGCGGGTCGATCGAGGCCAGCACCCCCGACATGACCCAGCCGCGGTCCACCTGCAGGATCGGCAGGCGGTTGCGGGCCTGGATCGCGGGCACGAGCAGCCGCGCGCCATCGGGCGTGAAGGTCGCGCCCTCGGCCATGTGCAGCGAGGGCAGCCGTACGCGGCGCCGCACGGCCCCCGTCGCGGCCTCCACGAAGGTGACCTCGGTGTGGGGCTCGCGCGCGGCCGGGCCCAGGCTCGCCCGCCGCGCGACCACGGCCACGAGCGTGCCGTCGGGGGAGGTCACCGCCACGAAGGGCTCGGCGCCCGCGGGGCGGCGCCGCTCGGCGCCCGTCTCGAGGTCGAGCACGGAGACGTCGCCCGAGCCGCCGTTGGCCACCACCAGGTGGCGCCCCGTGCCGTCGAAGGCGGCGTCGCGGGGGCCGGCGCCCACGGGCAGCCGGGCCTGCTCCGCGCCGGTGCCGGTGTCGAGGATCTGCACCTCGTGGCGGTCTTCGAGCGCCACCGCCAGCGAGCGCCCGTCGCGCGCGAGCCCCAGCCCCGAAGGCGTGCCCGCCGTCGGCAGCGCCCGCAGGACGCGCCCTTCCGCGACGTCCACGACCAGCACGCGCCGCAGCGGCGCGCAGGCGGCGAAGACCGTGCGCCCGTCGGGCGCGGCCTCGAGATCCCAGGGGGTGGGATGCGGGCCCGTCTCCCCGACCCCGCCCCGGTCGCCGTGGCAGCGCAGGCAGGCCAGGCTGCCGGCGCCGCCCGCGCCGCCGGCCTCGCGCGCGTGCCGCTCGGCCCGGCGGTAGCCCACGATCGCCAGGCCGGCGAGCACGAGCAGCCCGACGAGCAGCCGGCGGCGGGTCAGCCCGAGCCTCATCGGGCCGCCTCCGTGGGGGGCGCGGGCAAGAGGTCCACGGCGGGCGCCTCCACGGCCAGCGGCCGGCGGTTGGGCGGCACCTGGTCGCGGGGCTCGTGACAGCCCACGCAGCCGCGCGACTCGTTCGGGCGCACCCACAGGGGCGTGTGCGTGCTCAGGAGCGGGGCGCCCTGCGCGTCGAGCACGTCCAGCAGCAGCGGCACGTCGGCGGGCACGCGCAGGAAGGCCGAGCCGTCGGCGGCCAGCGCCACGCTGCCCAGCTCGCGGCCCTGCGCGCCCGGGCCGGCGGCGGCCGGGAGGGCGCGCACGCGGAGCCGGGCGGCGCCCGGGACACCCGGCGGACGCGCGTCCAGCAGCACGAGCTGCCCCGCCGGCTTGGCCAGGTCCACCAGGCTCAGGTGGCCCTGGGGCCGCGCCGACGGGGCCAGGCGGACCCGGTGGAGCACGCGCTCCCCGGCCGGGGCGCCGCGCTCCACGGGGTCGTCCGCGGCCGGGTCGGGACGCGCCGGCGCCGCGGGCAGCCGCGGGTCGGTGCGCCACGGCGAGAGCGCCGCCAGCGTCGGCCCGGCGGCGTAGCGCACGGAGCCGTCGGGCTGGGTCCGCGGCCAACGCAGGTAGACGGGCGCCCCGGGAGCGTGCGACGGACCGGGATCGTGGAACAGGTCGGCCCCCGTCCCGTCCACGTGCACGGCCCACAGCGCGAACCCGGCGGCCCGCCCGGGCGCCGCGGGCCGGAAGGCCGCGTAGACCAGGCGCCCGTCGGGCAGCAGGGCGGGGTCCAGGTCGGTGCCCGCGCCGAAGGTGATCGCGCGGGGCGTGCCGCCGTCGGCGGCGCCGACGACGAGCCCGTAGGCGCGGGGGAGGCCGGGCAGCGGGCCCGGACGGTCCAGCGCGGCCAGGGCCGCCAGGCGCCCGTCGGGGAGCCACACGGGGGCGAGCAGGTCGCGCGGGCCGCGCAGCGCCACGCGCCGCTCGCTGCCGTCGGGCCGGCAGACGTAGACGCACAGCGGCTCGCCCGCGCTCGCACGCCCCGTGAAGGCCACCCAGGCCCCGTCGGCGTCCACGCAGGCGCGACCGGCCGTCTCGAGCCCGACGGAGAGGGCCCCGAGCCGCCCGGGGAGCGACGGGTCCAGGCGCACGAGCCGGCTGCCGGGCGGCAGGTCGGGCACGGGATCCACGGCGGGGGCGTCCGCGGCCGCGGGGGATGCGCCGGAGGTCGGCCCCGGCGCGGGCGGCGCGAGCGTGAGCAGCCAGGGCGCGGGGGCGGCGGGGGCCGGTTCGGCTGCCTGCGGCGCCGCCGTGCGCTCGCCGCAGCCGCAGCAGCTGAGGGCCCCGATCAGCAGCAGGGCGGACGTGGAAGGGCGGCGCGCGGCGCTCACGGCCGTCCTCCGCCCTGGACCAGCCGGTGGACGCGGCCCGCCTCGAGCGCGCGCCAGACGTCGGTGCCTCCCCCCGGCCAGCGGACCTCCACGCGCTCGAGCCGGGGGGCCGGCCCCAGGCCCACGTGCAGGCGCGGATCGTGCTGCGCCAAGTAGCCCGTGGAGGCCTCGTGGCGCAGGGTGCGCCGCGTGCCGCCGAGCTCGACCGTCACGAGGGCGCCCGCGGCGCTGCGCCCCCGGGGGCGCGCTTCCAGGGCCAGCATCAGGCCCCGACGACCCGGGTGCCCCTCGTTGCGCAGCAGCACGACGGGCTCCGCGACGTGGGTGAGCACGAGGTCCAGGTCGCCGTCCCCCTCCACGTCGAGCACCAGGGCCGAACGGCCGGGGCGCTCGGCCGCCAGGGCGTCGGCGGCCCGCGCGTGCCCGTCCTCGAAGGTGCCGTCCCCGCGGTTGAGCAGCAGCAGGTTGGGCCGGCCCGTGCGGTGGTGCAGGTCGCCGCCCACCGCGAAGAGGTCCAGGTCGCCGTCCAGGTCGAAGTCCGCCAGCGCGCCGCCCCAGTGCGGCCAGGCAGCCAGCCTGGAGGCCACGCCCGCGGCCCGGGCCCGGTCCACGAAGCGCCCCCCGCCCAGGTTGCGGTAGAGCGCGCCGAAGGCGGCGTCGGTCACGAACAGGTCGGGCCGCCCGTCGCCGTCCACGTCGCCCACGGCGCCGGCCATGGCGGCGGTGGTCTCGCCCTGGGCGCCGTAGGCGACGCCGGCCGAGGCCCCGACCTCCTCGAAGCGCCCCCCGCCGCGGTTGAGCAGCAGCGCGTTGGCCGAGGCGTCGTTGGCCACGAACAGGTCGGGGCGTCCGT
>CAZPOZ010000365.1:0-3953 GCA_964588235.1 uncultured Planctomycetales bacterium | reverse complement strand
CCGATGAAGTCGTCGGTGTAGTGGCCGAAGACGGCCGCCTGCAGCGCCCAGCGGTCCTTCATGGCCATCTTCGTGCCCAGCTCGAGGTGGCCGTGCAGCTCGGGGTCGAGGTCGGCGTTGCCGAACACGGTGCGCCCGTCCACCACCTCGGTGGCGTTGCGCTCGAAGATCGTCGGGTGCCGCGAGCCCAGCGAGGCGTTTCCGTAGACCGACAGGCGCTTGGTGAGGTGGTGCACGAGCCCCGCGGCCCCGCTGACCAGGAAGCGGTCGTCGGCGCCCAGCCCCCCCACGCGGTCGTCGTCCAGGTGGTACCAGTCCACCCGCAGGCCGCCGGTCCAGTCCCACATGGGCGCGTGGCACTCGTCCTGGAGGACGAGCGAGGTGATCAGCTCCTCGGCCTCGAAGGTGTTCACGGCCTCCTGGCACTGCCCGACGACGGCGTAGGTGCTGCCCAGGTCGAGCATGCGGCCCAGGGTCATCTCGACCGCGCTGGGCTTGGGCCCGCCGGCGCCGGGGGCGACCGGCTGGCAGAGCAGCCGCTCGGTGCGGTCCAGGTGCGCCCAGCCCACGCTCAGCTCGGCGTAGGTCGTGTGGCAGCAGAACAGGTGGAGCGTGCCCTCCAGGTGCAGGTCCAGGCGCGAGACGTCGCTCTCGCCGCCCAGGGCCGAGCCCGTGCCGCCGAGCTCGCGCTCGTCGTCGTTGAAGAAGGTGTCGAGCGCGATCGAGGCGCGCGTGCCGTGGAACCAGGAGCCCACGTCGAAGGAGGTGATCGAGAGGGCCAGGAAGAAGCGGTCGTAGCCGGGCTGCACGACGGTGTTGCCCAGCGCGAGCGGGCTCTCGACGTCCTCGGCCTGCACGACCTGGGCCGTGATCCCGATGCGGCTGCGGTTCGTGATGAAGTAGTCCAGGGCGAGGTCGCCCGCGAAGGTGTCGTAGCTGCTGGGCGAGAGCGTGCCGGCGGGCGTCTCGCGGTCGCCGACCTGCGTCCAGGTGAAGCCGGCCAGGGCGGCCCAGCGCCCGCTGCCCAGGTCGACCTCCGCGCGGTTGCGCCAGCGGGCCTCGGCCGTGGCGTAGCCGCTCGAGAAGGCCACGTCGGCGCTGCCGTCGCCGTGCCGGCGCGGGCGGCGCGGCACGACGTTGATCAGGCCGCCGGGCGAGTCGATGGCCTTGAGCATCGCGCCGGCGCCGTGGTAGACCTCGACGCGCTCGGCGCTCTCGGGGTCCCACAGCGAGAGCGTGCCGCCGAAGGCCCCCAGGGCCTGCGTGGCCGGCCAGACGCCGTCGGTCAGGATGCGCACGCGCTCGCCGCCGAAGCCGCGGATGCCGGGGATCTGCAGGAAGGGGCTGCCGCCGTCGGCCAGGGTCACGTTGGGCAGCCGCCCGACCAGGGTGCCCACGTCCAGGGGCCGCCACTCCACCAGGTCGCGGCGCTGGATCACGTCCACCCACTGCGGGATGCGGCGCACCTCGAGCTCGCGCCCCAGCACGGCGCCGTGCTCGGCGTCATGCCGGTAGCGCAGCGGGCGCAGGGGGAAGGGGTCGAGCCGGGGCGGAGGAGGGCCCAGGTCGCCGCTGGAGAGGTGGTCGCGGTCCCAGTCGCGGATCACCTCGTCGGGCGAGGGGGGGGCCGGGGGGCGGGGCCGCACGTCGGGGGCGGGGTCGCCCAGCCCTTCCGCGCGCAGCGCCGGTGCGCCGGCGCCCCAGAGGGCCACGGCGGCTGCCAGCACGGCCAGCGGACGGACGACGAGCCTGTCGATGCGCACGGAGCGGCCTCCCGACGGCGCGACGATACTCGCGCGCCGCAGGGGCTCCAAGGGGTCGAGGTGGCTGAGCGGTCGGAGTGACGGGCGCGTGACGAACGGAGCCCGACGCGGGGCCGCCCGCAGCCGGCGCGGGCGCGGGATGGGCGCGGCCGGGGCAGGCCGCGCTTCACCCGCAGGGTCCCGCGGGCGATCCTTCCGGGAGGCCGTCGGACGGTTCCGGGCCGGGAGGACTCCCCATGCGCCGCGCGTTCCCCGCCACGCTCGTCACCCTGCTCGGACTGGCCCTGCTGGCCCTGACGGGCGCGGCTCCGGCCTGGGCCGACGAGGCCCCCGCCACCGGGGCGCCCGTGGTCGTGCCCGCGCCGCCGCCGCCCGCGCCCGCGCTGGTCGTGGCGGGCTGCGGCACCTGCGCGCCGGCCTGCCCGACCTGCCAGGCCTGCCTGCCGGCCTGCCGGCGCCTGACGATCGAGGGGCACGCCTCGCTGCTGATGCCCGGCCCGGAGGGCGCCCCCGGCGGCGTGCCCAGCGGGCTGCCCAACGCGATCGACTGGGACAGCCTGGACTACGACGTGGCCTTCGGCGGCCGCCTGGCCTACGAGTGGAGGGCGCTGCGCAGCTGGACGGCCCGGGTCTCGGGCACGTTCTGGGGCTCGTGGAGCGACACGGCCACGGTCAACGGCACGCTCGGGGCGCGCACGGCGGCGGGCGCGGCGGTGACGCCGTCGGCGACGATGGACGTCCCGCTGGACAGCGAGGCCACGCTCTTCGACGTGGAGCTGAGCCTGTGGAGGCCCTGCGTCTCGACCTCCTGCTGGTGCGCGGCCTGGGGCTTCGGCCTGCGCTACGTGAACTTCCACGAGGAGTCCACGTTCTCGTTCCCCCAGGCCACGCCGCCGGTCGTGGGCGGCCCGCCCGGCGTGGCGACCACGGCCACCACCGCGGCCGAGGCCACGAACCTGCTGCTGGCGGCGCAGGTGCTGGGCCGGCTGGGCCTGTGCCTGACCCGCGACGTGGACCTGACCGTGGACGTGGCCGGCTTCCTCGGCTGGCGCCACACGAAGAGCGAGGTCACGCCCAGCGGCTTCGTGGGCGCGGCCGTCGTCACGGGCGGCACGGTCGAGGAGGACGCCCTCGGCTTCGGCTTCGCGGCCGACGTGGCGCTGCGCTGGAAGGTCTGCCCCTCGTGGTCGCTGCGCGCGGGCTACGGCGTGATCGCGCTCTTCGACCAGGCCCGCGCCTACGAGCTGGCCGACTTCTCGCACACGGGCAACGGCAACCTGGGCCCCAAGGTGAGCGAGGACACGGTGATCGCGCACCGCGTCTTCCTGGGCGTCGAGTTCGACTTCTAGTGCTTCGACGCGCGGGGCTGGGGGCGTCGCCGCCCTCTAGCGGCGACGCCGCGCCGGCTTGAGCCACTGCGGGATGCCGGGCCCCGGGGGGGGCGGCGCGGCGGGGGCCGCGCCCGCGGCGGGCGTCGGGGGCGGGGGAGCGACGGGCCGGCGGCGGGCGACCTCGAAGCCGGGGAAGGTCTGCTGCTCGATCTGCTTGTTGATCAGCTTCTCGATCGTGGTGAGGAAGTCGCCGTCGTCGGGGGTGACGAAGGTGATCGCCCAGCCCTGCTTGCCCATGCGCGCCGTGCGGCCGACGCGGTGCACGTAGTCTTCCGGGTTCTCCGGGATGTCCATGTTGATCACGTGATCGACGCCCTGGATGTCGAGCCCGCGGCTGGCCACGTCGGTGGCCACCATGAGCGGGAAGCGGCCGTCGCGGAAGTCCTGCAGGATCTGCTCGCGGCGGCGCTGCTGCAGGCCGCTGTGGATCTCCTGCGCGGCGAAGCCGTTCTGCTGGAGGCGCCAGGCGACGCGGTCGGCGGCGAACTTCGTGCGCACGAAGACGATGCAGCGCGTGGGCTGCTTCTCCTTGGCCACGGCCATGAGCAGGTCTTGCTTGCGGTCGTGATCGACCACGTAGAAGGTCTGCTGCACCTCGTCCACGGTCAGCGAGGAGGAGACCACCTCGAAGCGCTCGTGCTCGGGCACGTGGCGCGCGATCAGGCGCTCGACGTCGGCGTTGAGCGTGGCCGAGAGCAGCAGCGTCTGCTGGCGGGCGCCGGCGTAGCGCAGCAGCTTGTCCACGTCGTCGCGGAACCCCAGGTCGTACATGCGGTCCACCTCGTCGAGCACGACGGTC
>CAZPOZ010000364.1:0-3956 GCA_964588235.1 uncultured Planctomycetales bacterium | reverse complement strand
CTGCGCAAGGAGGAGGAAGCGGCCTGAGCGCCCGGCTCCAGCGCGCCGCACGGGCCTCGCATCGCCTATCTTGGTGGCGTTGCGCCTGACAGCCCGCCCCACGCCGCTCCCGCAACCGCGTGCGGGGGCGCAGCCTTCCGGGCCCACCCGGCTGCTGCGGCTCGGGCCGCTGGCGGAGCCCGTGCGCTTCCGCGACGCCGACGACCTGCTCGGCGCGCTCAGGTCGATCCTGCGCGGCTGGACCCTCGAGCCCCTCGACCCCCGCCGGGCGCCGCCCCCCGGCCTGCGCGTCGCTCGCAGCCTCAAGGGCTACCGGCGCGTCTCCACCCGACTGAGCACGCGGGAGCTGGCCCGCGGCAAGGAGCGCGAGACCCTGGTCGAGGCCCTGTGCGGCCTGCACGGCGAGCTGCTCGACTGGTACGTCGAGGCCCACCCGCACGAGCTGTTCGTGCACGGCGCCGCGGTGCGCCTCGGGCGGCGCCTGGTGCTGTTCCCCGCGCTGGCCAAGGCCGGCAAGAGCACGCTCACCGTGCAGCTGGCCGCCGCCGGGCACACCGTGTTCACCGACGACGTGCTGCCGATCGACACGCGCACCGGGCAGGCCCAGGCGCTGGGCATCGTGCCCCGGCTGCGCCCTCCGCTGCCGGCGAGCCTGGGACGCGCGTTCCACGCCTTCGTGCGCGCACGCGCGGGGCCCGAGCGCAAGAACCGCCTCTACGTGCTGCTGCGCCGCGGCGAGCTGGCGCCGTTGGGCGTCACCGCGCCGGTGCGCGGCGTGGTGCTGCTGGAGCGCGAGCCCGGCGCGCGCGCGCGCCTCACGTCGATCGACCCGGCGGACGCGCTCGAACGCATCATCCTGCAGCAGTTCGCCCGCGACCGCCCCACGCCCCTGATCCTGGACACGCTGGCCCGCCTGACGGAGGGCGCCGCCTGCTACGGCCTGCGCTACTCGCGCTGCCAGCCGGCGGTGGCGCTGCTGGAGCGGGCCTTCGGGGCGGTCGGACGACGGGCCCGGGAGCGCGCCCGATGAAGGCCACCTACGCCCGCGTCGCCGGCGTCGAGCAGCGCCTGGTGAACGGCAGCCTGTTCCTGGCGCACCCGGGCACCGGCGACCTCTACCGGGCCAACGTGACGGTGGCCGCCCTCTGGAACGCGCTCGCCGACCCCGCGACGGGGACCGAGCTGGTGGCGCTGTTCCGGGCGGCCTACCCGCGCGTGCCCGCGGCGAAGATGCGCGCCCAGGTGGGCGCGATGCTGGCCGACCTGGTGCAGGCCGACCTCGTGGAGCGGCGCGCGGCGCCGCCCCCGAGGCGCCGCCGGTAGGCGCCGGGCCCCGCTGCTGCGGGTCGTAGGTTCGAGGTGGGAACGTGCGACGCGCTGGGCTGGGGGCGCTCGCGGCCCTTCCTCGGGCTCGTGTGGGCAGCACACACGTCGCCCTCCTCAGGGCCGCTCCGCTCCCCATCCAGCGCGTCGGTGGCTAGGCGCGTGCCCCCGGAACCTGCCGGCGCGAGTCCAGGGGGCCTCGGCCAGCGCGCCTCGAACTTCCGACCGGCGGAGTCACGCCCCGCCGGAGCTCTTGGCGGCCTTCTTCGCGGCCTTCTTCGCCTGGCGCTCGTGGATCGAGAGCTTGGGCTTGTTGTTCTTCGACGGCTTCTGCACGCCCTTGGCCATGACGGAGTCCTCGGTGGCGCGGGCACCTGCCCGGCGCGGGGCGCCACTCTACGACGGCCTGCCGACGCCGAGCCGACGAGTCCGCACCCCAGGCGGCACGGCCCCGCGCCCTGCTCCCACGGCCCCCGCCTCCGGGCCGCCCGGCCCGCGGCTACCCTCCTTCGCGGAGGTGCCCCTGGCCCGAGGCCGGCCCCTGCTGCTCGCCCTGTCGCTCGCGCTGCTCGCGGCCGGCGCGCTGCTGGCGCGGGGGCCCTCGCCCGGGGGGCGTTCGACGGGGGAGGCTCCGCCCGCGGCGTCGGTGCCGCTCGGCTCCGGTGCGCCCGCTCCACCGGGTCCCCCCGCGCCGGGCGCACGACCGGGTCTCGAGCCGCCGCAGGCCGCCCGCCCGGCGACGCCGCCGCCCCCGGCCGAGCCCGCGCGCGCGCCGAGGCGCCTGACGGTGCGCGTCGTGGATGCCGCGGGCGTTCCGGTGCCCCGGGTCAGCGTCCGCTGGCTGCGGCCGGGCGCAGGCCCCGGGCCGGAGATGCAGGGGGCGGGGCGGCAGCTCGAGCTCGACGATCCGCACGAGGAGGGCAGCCCGCAGCCGACCCTGTGGAGCGGCGCCGTGCTCGAGATCTGGGGCGCCCGGACCCTGGACGACCGGGGGCTGCCGCTGCTGCCCGCCCGCGCGGGCCCGCTCTCGGGCACCGAGCGGGAGCTCTCCGTGCGGCTCGAGCGGGGGGCGCTGTTCGAGGGGCGCGTGCGGGGCCCCGCGGGGCCGCTGGATCAGCCGGTCGAGCTGCGCCTGCGCCGCGCGCTGCCTGCCGACGATCCGGGGTGGGACGATCCCGGCCCGCTTGCGGAGCTCGATCGGGCGGCTCCCGGGCGCTTGGCCCGCCGCCTGCCCTTCGAGGGACGGGAGCTGCGCGTGCTCACGGAAGCGGACGGCACGTTCGTGCTCGCGCCCTTCCAGCCGCTGGCGGCGCACGAGCTCAGGGTCGAGGTCCCCGACGGGTTCCTCGAGGCCCCGGTCCTGGAGGTGCGGGCCGGGGATGCGCCGCTCTCGATCACGCTGCGGCCCGCCGTCGAGGCGCGCGTGAAGCTGCTGAGCCCCGAGGGAGTGCCCTGGGTCGGAGCCGTGGTGAGCGCCTCCTGGGACGGAGCTCGAGGGTGGGGCCTGGGCCACACGCATCGGCTCACGGACGGGTCGGGGGAGACGCGGCTGACGGGGCTCGACCCGGAGGGCTCGTACCGGCTGCACGTGCGGCCCGTCGAGCTGGGCGACTTCTCCTTCGACGGGAGCACCGTGTTCGAGCTCGAGCCGGATCCCGAGCGTGCGCCGCGGGTCCATCGGGTCGAGGCTTGGCGCCCGGCCGACACGACGCTGAGGGTTCCAGCCGGGCTGCGCCTGGAAGGGACGGTGGTGGACGGCGCGGGCCGGCCCGTGCACGCGGCGTCCGTCGCCGCGCTCACCGAGGCCGGGTGGGTGCGCACCGTGTCCGACGTCGCGGGCCGGTTCCGGCTCGAGGGGTTGCCTCCCGGCCGCGCGAGCCTGCGGTGGGCGCTGCTCGGGCCGCAGGTCTCCACTCTGGTGGACCTGGACGAGGTGCTCAACGGCCAGGCGGAGGAACCCTGGCCCTCCGCGCCGGGGAGCCCGGAGCGCGTGCTGACCCTCGAGGGCGACGCGCTGGACCTGGTGCTCCCGCTCCCCGGGTCCGGCGAGGAGCCCCCGGTGGTGCGCTTGCGGCTTCCGGCGCCGGTGGATCCCGCGGCGGGGCGCCGGCCGCTCTCCGAGTCGCTCGGCTGGCTGCTGGAGCAGTCGGCTGCGGGATGGGCCTTCGTGCGGAAGGTGACGCCGCCGGACGCGCGGCGGGGCGAGCGCGCGGCGCCCGCCATCGAGGTGGACCGGCTCGAGCCGGGGCGGCGCTACGCGGTGTGGATGCTCCCCGTGGGCGGCCGGCACGTCTACGCGACGTTCTCGACCGCCGACCGGGAGGTCGTGCTGGAGCGGGTGCCGGGGGGCGTGGTGCGGGGGCGCGTGTCGGGCCTGCCCTCCGAGGGCACCCGGCTGCACGTGAGCCTGAGCGACGACCTCGGGCGCTTCGTCCGGGACGTGGGCGCGACGGACGAAGGGCGCTTCGAGGTGGCCGGCCTGCCGCCCTCGCTCTGGACGGTGCGGGCCCGGTGCCGCGCCGCCGACGACGTGCTCTACGAGGCCGTCGGCACGGTGAGCACCGGCGCCGAAGTCCGCCTGACGCTCATGGCCACCAAGTTAGGGGTAGGGCCTCGCGGAGGGTGAGACTCCT
>CAZPOZ010000363.1:0-3956 GCA_964588235.1 uncultured Planctomycetales bacterium | reverse complement strand
CTGCAGGTTGCAGTTCACCACCCAGATCAGGTTGTCCAGGCCCTCACGCGCCGCCACGCTGAGCGCGCCCAGCGTCTCGGGCTCGTCGGTCTCGCCGTCGCCGACGAAGGCCCAGACCCGCGCGTCGGAGGTGTCCTTGATGCCCCGGGCGGCCAGGTAGCGGTTGAAGCGCGCCTGGTAGATCGAGGCGATCGGGCCCAGGCCCATCGACACCGTCGGGAACTCCCAGTAGTCGGGCATCAGCCGTGGGTGCGGGTACGACGAGAGGCCCTGCCCCCGCTCGGACTCGCGACGGAAGCGGTCGAGCAGGGCCTCGTCGAAGCGCCCCTCGAGGAACGAGCGCGCGTAGATGCCGGGGGAGGCGTGCCCCTGGAAGTAGATCTGGTCGCCCGAGGCCTGCCCGTCGGCGGCCTGGAACGACTTGCCGCGGAAGAAGTGGTTGAAGCCGACGTCGTACAGGTCGGCCGAGGAGGCGAAGGTGGAGAGGTGGCCGCCCAGCCCGGGGAACCGCACGTTGGCGCGCACCACCATCAGGGCCGCGTTCCAACGGATGATCGAGTCGATGCGCTCCTCGAGCTCCTCGTCGCCGGGGTAGGGGGGCTCGTGCTCGACCGAGATCGTGTTGACGTAGTCGGTCGTCAGCAGCTGGTCGGGGACGAACCCCCGTCGCCGGGCGTCCTCCAGGAGCAGGGCCAGCAGGTAGCGGGCGCGGTTCTGCCCGCGGTCGTCCACCACCTCGGCCAGCGATTCCCGCCACTCCCGCGTCTCGTCGGGGTCGCTGTCCTGTTGAACGGTGGAGTAGAGCGTCACGGGCGGGCCTCGAGGGCGGGCCGGAGCCCCCTCCGTCCGGGGGCCGGCTCCGTCGCAGGGAACCCGGCGACTCTACCCCGCCCGCGCCGCGACCCGCGCATCGCGCGGGGGGCGGGTGGTGTCCTGGGTTCCCCTGCGCGCGAGCGGCGCGCTGGGCTCAAGGGCGCGCAGGCCGCTTCCCCCTCCTTGCGCAGGCCTTGAGGCGCGTCGTCGTCGTCATCGGCCTTCCGCTACCGGCCCAGCGCGCCGGTTGCTAGTGTGGCGAGTCCGAAGTTCGGTAGTGGGCTAGTTTCCTCCCGCCCAGGGCGGGCGACGCGCTGGGCGGGGCGCGCTCAGGCCCCTGTCTCCTCCTCGCGTGCGCCGGATACGCGTCGTCGTCGCCAGGGGCCTTCCGCTGCCCATCCAACGCGCCGGTGCCCGTTCGGGCGCAGGCACGGCCCCTGAACGGCACGGCCTCTGGCCATGCCTCTCAGTAGCGGAACAGCAGCCGGTAGTCGGTCCAGGCGCCCGGCGTGGGTCCCCGCAGGGCGCGCACGCGCCAGCGGTAGCGGCCTGCCTCGATCCGCGCCGGACGGAACTTCGTGCCGACCAGCTTCTCGGAGCGCACCTCGCGCCAGGTGCCGCCCGCCTCCTGCTCCAGCGACCACTCGTAGCCGTCGGCGTTGGGCACGGTGCGCCACTCGAACGTGGCGCCGTAGGCGCGCGGCGCGCTCTCGCTGTCGAGCGGGCCGAGCAGCAGGACGGGCCCGGGGGCCGGCGGCGCGGGCGGCGTGGGCGGGACGGGCGGGACGGGCGGGACGGGCGCGGGCAGCGGCTCCGTCGGCGGGGGCGGCGGCTCCGTGGGCGGGACGGGCGGCGTCGGCTCGGGCAGGCCCGGCTGCGGCGCGGGGGGCGCCGGCGGCGGCTCGAGCGGCCCCGTGGGCGGGGTCTCGCCGGCGGGCGGACCCGGGGGGACGGCGGGGGCCGGCGACGGACCGGCCGCGCCGGCCGGACCACGGCTGACCACGACCTTCACGTTCCCCCCGCGCTGCGCGAAGGAGTAGCGGTGGGGGGCTTGGGCCAGCACGCGGCCCCGCTCGCCTTCGCCGCTCACGGCCGCGCGCAGCGTGGGCACGAAGCCGGCGGCCTTCAGGTCGGCCAGCGCCTCGTCCAGCGTGCGACCCACGAGGGCCGGCACCTGCCGGGCCTGGGGGCCCGGGCTGGTCGCGGTCCCCACCACCACCGTCACCGCCTCGCCCGGGGCCAGGGTCCGCGTGGGCTCCGGATCCTGCTCGACGATCTTCCCGGCGGACTCGGGCGGTGTGAGCGTGAGCTCGGTGACCACGCGCCAGCCGCGCAGCAGGCGTTCGGCCTCCGCCGCCGAGCGCCCGAGCACGTTGGGCAGGGGCGGGCCGTTCAGGTTGGGCAGGGCCTCGAGCGGCAGGGCGTCGAGGTCGATGCCCGAGGGGGCCGGCGCGGGCGCCGTGGGCCCCGGTGCGGGCCCCGGCGGCGGCAGAGACGGCGGCCCGGGCGGCGTCTCCACCGGCGGCAGGCTGGGCAGCGAGCCCGTGGGCGGGGGCGCGTCCGGGCCCGTCGGCGGCGCGCTCGGGGGCTCGACGGGGCGCGGTGCCGACGGCGCGGGGGAGGGGCCCGTCGCCTCGCCCGTGTCGGTGCCCGCCACCGTGAGGGTCAGCGTCGTCCCCGCCTCGCGTTCGGACAGACCGCCGGGCCGCTGGTCCACCACCTTCCCCGGAGGGCCCTCGGCGCCGTAGGTGAGGGCCAGCTCGAATCCGGAAGGTGCGACCAGAGCCTTGGCTTCCTCCAAGCGCAGGCCCACGCAGTCGGGCACGGTGCGGGGACCGGCCGGGGCGTCGGCGCGGGCCTTCAGGGCCGGCCCGGACGCGAGCACCCAGAGGCCCAGGCACAGGCCCGCGGCCAGACGGGCGCAGTCGGAGTGCCAAGCGCGGCGCAGCAGGCTCATCGGCGTCACCTCGATCAGGGGGCCAGCGGCCGGTCGCCCGGATGCGGCGACGCCTTCGGGGGGCTGGCCGGGCAGCAGGGTAGCCGAGGGCAGCCCCGCGTGCAGCGGGGCGGACCCATCGGTGGTGTCCCGAGCTGGTTCCCCTGCGCGCGAGCGGCGCGCCCTGGAGGAGGGCCCTCCAGCGCCCCGGTCCGGCAGGAGCCCTCCGTCCCTCAGGCGCAGCCGGGCTCGTCGCGGCCGGCCGCCCCGCCGCGCAGGTCCGGCCCCTGGAACCCCACGGCCACCAGCACCAGGGCGCGCTCGGGCGCGTAGGGGTCGAGACGCTCGGCCCCGGCCCGGTCCACGCAGGGCGCGCACCAGCGGCTGCCGGCCGCCGGACGCCGGCGCTCGAGCACCAGGCCACAGACGGGGCAGCGGTAGCGCAGCACGCGCCCCGGCAGCGCCCGGCCGTGCAGGAGGCCGCCGGCGGCCAGGCAGGCCTCGCGGAACTCCGGCCCGTGGCCGAAGGGCAGCCCCACGAGCGCCAGACCCACGTGGACCGCCTCGTGGACCAGGATCCCGTCCAGATCCTGGGGGTAGACCTCGAAGTAGGCCGGCGAGAGCTCGATGCGGGCGCTGCGCACCCCTCCCCGGGGGCCGCAGTCGATGACGGCGCGCCCGGCGCGCCGGAGGCGCCGGTTCCAGTGCAACGGGACCGGCGGCCAGACGACGATGCCGAGGACACCGCCGACGGCCGCCTCTGCCCGCGCGCGAGAGCGTTCGAGGACCGAGTGCGACCACACCCGGAGCCCACGCTACGCGGCAGGGGTGACGCCTCGACGTCCCCCCGCACGCTGTACGATCCGCCCTGCATGGCTCCTCGACGCCTCCGGCCGCTGCTGCTCGGGCTGACGGCCGCCGCCGTGCTCGCCCTGGGCGTGGCCTGGCTCCGGCGGGGCGGGAGCGACCCCGTGGAGCGCGCCGGCGGGGCCGACGCGCGCGGCGCCGTCGCCGGCACGGTCGGCGCCGCGCTGGCGGCGCTGGGGCGCCTGGACCGCGCCGCGCTCGTCGAGCTGCTGACCCCCGTGGGCCGGGTGGCGCTCGAGAAGGACCTGGCCCTGTTCGGGCTGGGCCTGGCCGATCCCGCGCGCGGGCCGCGCCTGCTGGCCAAGGTGCGCGAGCGCTGGCCCGAGGTGCCCGAGGCGCT
>CAZPOZ010000362.1:0-3962 GCA_964588235.1 uncultured Planctomycetales bacterium | reverse complement strand
CTTCGCCTGCCGCGACACCGACTCGCTCATGCCGCTGCCGATCCACCTCTCGCACGTGCTCGTGCGCGGCCTGCTCGACCTGCGGCTGCGGCGCACCGTGCCCTACCTGCGCCCGGACGGCAAGACCCAGGTGACGGTGCAGTACGCCGACGACGGCCGCCCCGAGCGGTTGCACACGCTGGTGGTCTCGACGCAGCACGACGAGAGCGTGAGCCGGGCCACGATCGAGGCCGACGTGCGCCGGCACCTGTTCCCCCTGCTGCCGCAGCACCTGCTCGACGAGCGCACCACCCTGCACGTGAACGCGACCGGGTCGTTCACGATCGGCGGGCCCAAGGGCGACACCGGCCTCACCGGCCGCAAGATCATCGTGGACACCTACGGCGGCTGGGCCCCCCACGGCGGGGGCGCCTTCTCGGGCAAGGATCCGAGCAAGGTCGACCGCTCGGCCTGCTACGCGGCGCGCTGGGTGGCCAAGAACGTCGTGGCCGCCGGCCTGGCCGAGACCTGCGAGGTCCAGCTGGCCTACGCCATCGGCGTGGCCGAGCCCGTGAGCCTGCGCGTGCGGGGCACCGGGCGCAACGCGGTGCCCGACGAGAAGCTGGTGGCCGCCGTGCGCAAGGTCTTCCGGCTGACCCCGCGCGGGATCATCGAGGGCCTGGGGCTGCTCCGACCGATCTACAAGGACACGGCCATGCGCGGCCACTTCGGGCGCCCCGGCCTGCCCTGGGAGGCCACCGACCGCGCCGCCGCGCTCAAGGCGGCGGTGTCGTAGCGCCACGACGGGCTGGCAACCGCAGCGACGGGCGATCGTACGGAACCGGCAATCTAGGTGCCGGTTCACGCCGCGTCGCGGCCCTGCGGCGGAGGGCTCGGTAGCGGCGGGCCCGGGGTCCGGGGCGCGCAACCCGTTCCCCGCGCGGGGGTTCCGCGCCCCGCGCCCGCGTCCCCCGCTGCCCCCTTCCGGTCCGGCACGGCGCTTGTTATCGTTCGCGCGACGCACGCCGCCCGACGACCCCGTGGAGCCCGCGCATGCCTTCCGCCTCCCCCCGTAGGACCCAGGCCGGCTTCTCGTTCATCGAGATCCTGGTCGTGATGGGCATCATCACCCTGCTGACCAGCATGGTGGTGGTGGTGATCCCGCTGATCCGCGAGCGCGCCAACCAGACGAAGAGCAAGGACAACGTCGGGCAGCTGCTCAAGATGATGCTCGACATGTCGCTCGACAAGGGCTACCCGGACTACAACGGCAAGAACTTCACCCTGGCGCCCATCGCCCACGGCCGGCTGGACCCGGACGCCCCCGGCGCGCTGGAGATCCTCTTCAGCCCCAGCGACCAGGGCTTCAAGCTCGGCGATGCCGCCCGCTACAAGGAGGTCAAGAAGGACACGCTCAAGAGCGGCACCGACTTCCACGAGCTGACCTCGTACGCGGGCCGGCTCAACGGGCCCACGAACAAGGAGTGCCGGCTGATCTCCTCGGACCAGAGCGCCAAGGGCACCCTGTGCCTGTGCGACGACGACGACGGCCCCCTGCACCATAGCTCGGGCCTCGTGGTTGGCTTCGCCGGCGGCAAGACCGACTTCTGGGACTGGGAGCAGCTGGAGATGAGCAAGCCGGGGGGCGACGCCCGCAACCCGGACCCCTTCCTCGGCGAGAGCGGCACCTCGCCCTTCCTGCGCTGCCTGTCGTCGAAGTAGCCCCGCCCCCTCCTCCCGGGCAGGACGCCGCCCGGGGGCGCTGCGGGCGGGACCGCGCCCGGGCGCCCGCGAGGGGATCTTGCGCGGGCAAGGCGGGGCCCGGTATGCTGCGGGCCCCCGACCGTCCGCGTCGGGACGTGACCCGTTTCCCGTGAGGTCAGCCGTCATGCGCAAGCCCTGGACCCTGGTCCTGCCCCTTGCCCTCCTGCCCTGCGCGGCCCTCGCGCTGGGCACCCCGGTCGTCGGCAGCGCCAGCGCGGAGGGCGAGACGCCGGCTTCGGCCGGGCGTTGGATGCTCGGCCTCGAGCACGGCCCGCTGCGGGTGGTGTCGTGGTCGGACGGCGCGGGCCGCTCGACCGCCTACCACTACATGACGCTCACGGTCACGAACAAGACCGCCTACCCGCGCGAGTGGCGCCCGAACGTGCGCGCGGTGACGCAGGCGACGGCCCACGATCCCACGCTGACCGCGCACGCCATGCCCCTGGTGGAGGCCCTCGACGCCATCCGGCGCCAGGAGCGCGCGCCGGGCCTGGTGACGGTCAACGAGACCGCCGGGACGATCCAGCCGGGCAAGGCGATCCAGTGCGTGGCGATCTTCGGCCGCCTCGACCCGGCGTTCCACAAGGTCAACGTGCAGATCCGCGGCCTGGCCAGCAGCGTGGCCGTCTACAAGGTCGAGAAGTTCCCGGGCGACCGCACGATCATCGTGGATGCGGCCTACTACGACCGCAACCAGAAGCTGATGGAGTCGCTGCGCCGCGAGATCCGCGAGGCGGGTCCCGACGCGCGGATGCCCGCCCCCGACGTGGAGTTCCAGGAGTTCCTCGAGGATCGCTACTGGGACGTGGAGTACTCGCGCGCGGGAGACGAGTACCGCGCCGAGGACTCCGCGCTGCGCTTCACGGCCGAGGGCTGGAAGATCGCCGCCGAGCCGCGCATGCTGCGCGTCATCGGCAAGCAGTAGCCCGGCCCCTGGCGGGTACCGGGCTGCCGGACGTCAAGGCTCCCGGGAGAGGTACTCCGCCCCCGCCACCAGCGGCAGGGCCGCCAGGGCGGGCAGCAGCGCCGGCTCCGGGCCCACGCTCCAGCCCGGGCCCGCGCGGATGCGCGCGACGGCGTCGGGCTCCGGCCGGATCTCGACCACCAGGGGCAGGTCCCCCCGGAAGCGCTCGACCACCTGGCGCAGCGCGGACAGCGCCGCGGGGTCGGGCGTCTTCAGGCGCACGAGCAGGCCGCGGGCCAGCAGGCGCGGCGCCTCCTCGATGGGCACGATCCGGTCCACCTGCAGGCTCGGGTTGTCGCGGGACCGGTCCAGGCGCCCGTCGAGCAGCACCACCCGGTCGGGCGTGATCAGCGCGCCCAGCTCGGCGTAGCCCTTGGAGAACACCACGCACTCCACCGGGCCGGAGAAGTCCTCGAGCTGGAAGAAGGCCATCTTCCGCCCCTCGTTGGGCCCGCTCTTCACGATCGTCACGCGTGGGGCCTGGATCATGCCGCCCAGGCGTACGCGCTCCTTGTCGGGCAGCGCCGCCAGGCCCGAGGTCGTGTGGCTGGCGAAGAGCCTGAGCGCGCGCTCGTGCCGGGCCAGGGGATGGTCGGTGGCGTAGAAGCCGATCGCCTCGCGCTCGCGGGCCATGCGCTCGGAGTCGCTCCACTCGGGCACCTCCGGGTAGTCGGGCGCCGCCGCCCGGGCCGCCCCGCCGAACAGGTCGAGCTGGTTCGTCAGGCGGTCCTCGGCCGCCGCGGCGCCCAGCGCCAGCGCGCGGTCCAGCGCGGCCGTCAGGCGCGCCCGGGAGACGCCCGTGGCGTCCAGCGCGCCGGCCTGGATCAGGGCCTCCAGCGCCGCCCGGTTCACCGTGCGCGGGTCCAGGCGCTCGCACAGGTCGAACAGGCTGGCGTAGGCGCCCTGCGCCCGGCCGGCGACCACGGCCGCCGCCGCGCCGTCGCCCACGCCCTTGATCGCCGAGAGCCCGAAGCGGATGTCGCCGCCCTCCACCGTGAACTCGACGTCGGAGCGGTTCACGTCGGGGGGCAGGACGCCGATCCCCATGCGGCGCGCCTCCTCGACGTACTCGGTCACCTTGTCCATGTCCATCATCTCGCAGGTCAGCAGCGCGGCCATGAACTCGCGCGGATGGTGGCACTTCAGGTAGGCCGTCTGGTAGGTGACGACGGCGTAGGCCACCGTGTGGCTCTTGTTGAAGCCGTAGCCGGCGAAGTACTCGAGCTGGTTCCAGATCTCGGTGGCCTGCGCCTCG
>CAZPOZ010000361.1:0-3969 GCA_964588235.1 uncultured Planctomycetales bacterium | reverse complement strand
CCGCCTCGCCTTCGCGTGAGGCGCTGCTGCGCTCCGTGCGCCTGGCGCGGGGCTGGCACCTGCACCGCACCGGACGATCGTCCCAGGCGCGCGCCGACCTGGAGCTGGCCCTCGAGTCGGCCCGCGCCCGGGGCGCCCAGGGCGACGAGGCGCGGGCGCAGGGCTACCTGGGGATCGTCGCCCAGGCCGCGCGGCGCCACGAGGAGGCCCGCGCGCACCTGGACGCGAGCCTGGCGGTCTTCGAGGCGCTGGGCGACGTGGACGGCCAGGCGCGGGCCCGGGGCGCCATCGGCAACCTGTTGCAGGCTGCGGGCGACTTCGCCGGCGCCGGCGAGCAGCACGCGCGCGTGCTGGCCCTGTTCGAGCAGGCGGGGGCCCGCCGGCTGCAGGCCGTGGCCCACGGGAACCTGGGCACCAGCGCCTACGCCCGCGGCAGGCTCGCCGACGCGCTCGCGCACTTCGAGCGCAGCCTGGCGCTCGCCCGCGAGCTCGGCTACCGCCTGGGGGAGGCCACCGCGCTGGTGAACCTGGGTCCGCTGCACGCGGTGCTGGGGCGCGCGCCGACCGGCGTGGAGTGCCTCGAGTCGGCGCGACGGCTGTTCCGGGAGGTCGGCTCCCCCGAGGAGGCGCTGGCGCTGCAGCAGCGCGGCGCCGTGGCGCTGCTGGCGGGCGACCTCCGGGCCGCCAAGGAGCAGCTCGAGGCCGCCCTCGCGCTGTTCGAGCGCAACGGGGCGCTGCCCGCGCGCTCGGCGCACGCGCGCGCCATGCTGGGGGGCGTCTGCCGGGCGCAGGGAGACGCCGCCACCGCGCGCGAGCTGCTCGAGGGCGTGCTCGCGCTCCCGGGTCTGCCGCCTGCCACGCGTCTGCTCGCCCTGGCGCAGCACGCCCTGCTCACCGGCGGGGGGGGCGCGTCGGCGCTCGATGCGTTCCGGGCGGAGGAGCCCCGCCTCTCGGTGCTGGAGCGGATGGACGTCCTGCGGCTCCTGGCCCCGGCCCTGGGCCTGGGGGCGCTCCGGGAGGAGGCGCGAGCGCTGCTCGGCGAGCTGCTCGCCCACGCCCCGTTGGGCGCCCAAGCGGCCATGCAGCGCGAGGTGAGCCTGTTCAGCGTCCCGTGAGCGGACGCGGGCAGGTCGAGGCCGGATCTCCCCCTGATGGCGCTGCCGGACCGGAGCGGACGCTCGCCGTCGGAGCCGCCGCGGGGAGGGAGGGCACCCGGCGGTGGAGGCGCCGCTCCCCTGCGGGTAGCATCCCCACGGCCTTCGGGAGGCGAGCATGACGGGCACGTCGACGCTCTGGCGCGCGCTGGTCTGGGGAGCCCTGCTCGCGTTCGCGGGCTGCGGCGGAGGGAACGGCGGCGCCTCCGACCCGGCGGCGGCCGGCCTGCTGCGCGGCGTGGCCAGGGCCCCCGGCGGCGCGCTCGGCAAGCCGGGCAGCGGCCCTCGGGCGGCACCCGCGCTCCTGCCCGTGGCGGGCGCCAACGTGCTGCTCTTCCCGGTGGACCGCGCGGGGAACCCGAGCGGGCCCGTCGTGGCGAACACGCGCACGGACGCCGCGGGCGGCTTCGCCTTCCAGGCCCCGCCCGAGACCTTCGGCGACGGCCTGATCGTGCAGGTGACCGCGGCCGACGCGCCGGCCCCCGTGGGCCTCGTCGGCGGGGGTACGCTCAACTCGCCGGTGACGGGCGAGGACCTGGTGGTCGACCCGGCCTCCGAGCACGCCTCGCGCGAGATCATCCGGCGCCTGCGCGAGACGCCGGGCACGAGCCTCTCCGCGTTCACCCGCGAGGAGGCCCGCAGCTTCGTCTCGTACGTGCAGACGCTGTTCAACAGCGACCTGGGCACCCTGCTCCAGGGCGACACCGAGTCCACCGTCGCGGAGATCGCCCGCTCGCTCTCCCCCGAGCTGGTCTCCGACGTGCTCGACGGCCTCGACGAGCCCTCGCAGGCCGACGTGCCCACCGGCACCTACCACTTCGTGGACTACTACGCCCAGTACGACACCGACGCGCACCGGCACTCGGGCTCCGGCACCTTCACGATCGAGCCCGGCACGGGGAGCGTGACCCTGACCAGCCAGGGCACGTCGGTGCGCCGCGACTACGCGCGCCCGGCGGCCTTCGCGCGCGCGTACGCGACCACCACGACCGCCGCCCCTCCCGTGAGCCGCACGGGCGTCGTCACGAAGGGCACGAACGGCTTCCTGCTGTTCACGCTGGAGGCCGACGCCACGCACCCGACGGAGACCGTCCTGGGCTCGGCCACCGGCGACGGCCACGTGATCGTGTTCACGGTCAACGAGAAGGTCGATGGCGTGGGCCGGGCCGGCATGCGCGTGGCCACGCGCGGCGGCGTGTCGATGTCGGTCAGCACGCTCAACGGCGACTACGGCTTCTCGGCGGTGCGCACGACGTTCCCGGCCGACGGCGTGTTCGGCCCCCCGTGGCCGGGCCTGCAGGTGACCGTCCAGACCGGACGGATGCAGTTCCTGCCGATCGCGCCGCCGCTGGGGCAGGCCGTGCTCGTGCCGGTGACCCACAACCCGATGGAGCTGCTCTCCCTGCCCGACCCCTTCCTGCCCCCCGGGGAGTGCACGCTCGCCGGCGTCGTGCCCGCGCCCGTCCCGGCGCCCGCGCTGCCCGGCCCGAGCCTGGCGACCTACACGGTCGGCCCCGACGGCGGGACGGACGTCACGCAGGGGCCGATCGTGACCCAAGGGCGCCTGAGCCCCACGGGCAGCCTGCTCGTGCTGCGCAACGGCGTGGGGTCCAACGACGTCGGCCTCACGCTGGGCGTCCCGCTGGTCGTGAGCGGCCGGACGAACGCGGACGTCTTCGGTCGGTACAACTTCACGCAGATCGAAGACTCGTACGGGGCTGCGGGGGCGTTGCTCCAGGGCGGGGCCCGCACGGGCGTCGTGGAGTTCTCGGCCGACAAGCAGACGGGCGACCCCGTGGTGCGGCTCGTCGGCGGCAACGTGGGCCAGACGCGCCGCACCTGCAGCGGGGGCGATCCGACTTCGGCGGGCATCAAGGCCGAGTCGAACTACGACGTGTTCGACAGCCCCGGCGTGTTCCAGCTGATCGAGGAGCCGCTCCCGTCGCCCCCCGGGGTCTTCCGCGGCACGCTCGCCGTCATCGCCAACTCCTTCGGCCCGTACCCCTTCGTGGGCTACCTGTCGGCCGACAGGAGCGTCCTGGTGATGAGCCTGGTCGTCGACGCCGCCAACGTGCGCTCGATCCGCTCCCTGGTCATCGGCACCCGCCAGTAGGCCCGCGGGAGGCACCCCTTCCGCGCGCCCCCGCCTCCCGGCTACCCTCCGGGGGATCGGAGGTGCCCATG
The DNA here is from genome assembly GCA_964588235.1 of uncultured Planctomycetales bacterium. GTDB lineage: Bacteria > Planctomycetota > PLA2 > PLA2 > JAEUHO01 > CAZPOZ01. The sequence goes on along the minus strand of CAZPOZ010000361.1, from coordinate 631 downwards.
TGCTGCTTCTCCCGGGACGTCGAGCGCGTGGCGGGCACGCGCATCTTCGCGCGGCTGGAAGGCGAGCGCCAGACGCTCGTCTACGCCATGACCCTGAGCGCCAAGGAGGAGCTGGCCCTCGTCCTGCCGCTGCCCACGCCCGCCGGCAGCCCCTCCGACGCGGTCTCCTTCGTCAGCCTCTCCGACTACCCCGCCTTCTTCGAGGACCTGGAGAGCGGCTTCCCCCGCCCCCCCGAGGCCCGGGGCGACGAGCCCGGGAAGAGCTGGGGGCCCGCCGAGGGCAAGCTCGAGGTCGTGCGCGTGGGGGCGTTCGACGCCTCCTTCGTCCCGTCCCAGAAGGACTTCGCCCGCCTGGACGAGCGCTTCCGCATCGCGCCCGAGCTCTGGGCCCGGCTCCCCGCCGTCCAGGACTACGGCTTCGCCGTCTTCCTGCTGCGCAAGGGGCAGGCGCAGCACGTGCACCCGATGGCCCTGCGCTTCAAGACCCGCCACCCCAAGCGGCTGTTCTTCCCGACGGTCCACATCCACCACGGCGAGGTGACCGCCAAGGCCGAGTTCGACCACGTCCTCTACGCCCAGTTCGAGCCCGAGCGTCCCGGCGGGCGCGAGGTGCTCACCGACTGGCGCGAGT
>CAZPOZ010000360.1:0-3995 GCA_964588235.1 uncultured Planctomycetales bacterium | reverse complement strand
GCTGGACGAACGCGCACCGGGGCGCTGGAGCTGAGGCGGGAGGGCATCCTGCCCCGACGGGCGCCTCCCCCGGTAGGCTCGCCGCCCATGAAGGTGGCCCTCCTCACGGGCGGCGGCGACTGCCCCGGCCTCAACGCCGTGCTGCGCGCGTTCGTCAAGTCGGCGCAGAACGAGCACGGCTGGGGGGTGATCGGCGTGAAGAACGGCTTCGAGGGCTTCCTCGAACCGGGCGGACGCGGCTTCGTGGAGCTGACGCGGGAGTCGGTGGCCGGCCTGCTGCCCCGCGGCGGCACGATCCTGGGGGCGAGCAACCGTTGCGACATCTTCGCCGTGCGGCGCGGGCAGGGCCCGCCGCGCGACGAGTCGGGCCGCGTGCGGCGGGCGCTCCGGCGCCTGGGCGCCCGCGCCCTCGTGCTGGCCGGCGGCGAAGGCACGCAGAAGGCGGGCTTGAGGCTGCACCGCCTGGGCGTGCCCGTCGTCGGCGTGCCCAAGACGATCGACAACGACCTGGACGGGACGGAGCGCACCTTCGGCTTCGACACGGCCACGCACGTGGTCATGGCCGCCCTCGACCGCCTGCACACCACGGCGGAGAGCCACGACCGCGTGATGGTGGTCGAGGTCATGGGCCGGCACGCAGGCTGGATCGCGCTGCACGGCGGCCTGGCCGGGGGCGCCGACGTGATCCTGGTGCCCGAGATCCCCTTCGACCCGCGGCGCGTGGCCGACCGCGTCGAAGCGCGCAGGCAGGCCGGGCGCACGTTCAGCCTGGTCGTGGTCGCCGAGGGGGCGCGCCGGGCCGACGGGCGGCAGGTGTGGTCGGAGGGGGCCGGCCACGACCCGATCCGCGACCGCCTCGGGGGGATCGGCGCGCAGGTGGCTGCCGAGATCGGCCGCCTCACGGGCCTGGAGACGCGCACGACCGTGCTCGGCCACGTGCAGCGGGGGGGCACGCCCACCGTGTACGACCGCGTGCTGGCCACGCGCATGGGGGCGCACGCGGCCCGGCTCGTGTCGGAGCGGCGCTTCGGACGCATGGTGGCGCTCCACGGCGGCGAGATGACCTCGGTGCCCCTCGCCGCGGCCGTCCGGCGGCTCAAGACGGTGGACCCGGGCGGGGCCACGGTGAGCGAGGCGCGCGCGGTGGGCATCTCGTTCGGCGCCGCGGACGGCGGCGACGACGGCCCGGCCCGGCGGCGGCGCCGCCACGGGATGCCCTGATGCCGCGCATCGACCTGCACGCCCACACGGAGCACAGCGACGGCACGCACACGGCGACGGCGCTCGTACGCCTGGCGCGCGACGTCGGCCTCTCGCTGCTGGCGGTCACCGATCACGACACGACCGCCGGCCTGGCCGAGGCCGAGGCCGAAGGGCGCGCGCTGGGGGTGGCCGTGCTGCCGGGCTGCGAGATCAGCACGCGCATCCCGGAAGGCAACGTGCACGTGCTGGGCCTGGGCGTCGATCCGGGGCACCTGGGCCTGCAGCGCTTCCTGGCCTCGGTGCGCGCCGGCCGCGACGCGCGCAACGAGCGCATCTACGAGCGCCTGGCGGCCCTGGGCGTGCCCGTCACCCCGGAGGAGGTCGCCGTGCACGTGCGGGGGCGCATCGTCGCCCGGCCGCACTTCGCGCGCGCCCTCGTCGCCCGGGGGTACGTGCCCGACCTGAGGGCCGCCTTCACGCAGTACCTGCGCGACGGCGGGCCGGCGTACGTGGACGCGCAGGTCCCGCCTCCGGCGGAGGCCGTGAAGGCGATCCGCGAGGCGGGCGGCGTGGCCGTGGTGGCCCACCCCGGGCAGATCCGGCTCGGGCTTCCCGACGGGATGCGCGCCTTCCTGCGGGAGCTGCGCGCCGCGGGGCTCGCCGGCCTCGAGGTCTGGCATCCGAGCCACGACGCCCAGGCGCGCGTCCTGTTCGGCGCCCTGGCGGCCGAGCTCGACCTGCTGCCCTCGGGGGGCAGCGACTTCCACGGCGACACGAAACCCCACATCCGGCTGGGCGTGGGCGACGGGACGATCGCGCTCGAGGCCGAGGTCTGGGAGCGCCTGGCCACGCGCCGGGGGCCGCGCGGGTCGTGAGCGCGCCGCACAGGGTCCCGGCGCCGACCCTGGCCCCGGCCCTGCGCGCGCTGCCGCGCCACGCCGTGTCGCGGCTGCTCGGGCAGCTGGGGCGCCTGCGCCTGCCGGCGCCCCTCCTGCAGGGCTTCCTCGCCTGGTACGCGCACCGCTACGGCGCCGACCCCTCGGAGGCCCCGGCGCCGCTCGGCGCCTACCGCTCCTTCCTCGAGTTCTTCACGCGCCCCCTGCGCCCGGGCCTGAGGCCCCTGCCGGCAGACCCCGAGACCATCGCTTCCCCCGCGGACGGGCGCGTGGTGGCCGCCGGCGTCGTCGCGCACGGCGCCCTGGTGCAGGTGAAGGGCGTGACCTACCCCCTGCCCGCGCTCCTGGGCTCCCCCGAGGACGCCCGGACCTTCGAGGGCGGCACCTACCTCACCGTCTACCTGGCTCCCGGCGACTACCACCGCTTCCACTGGCCGCTGGCTGCGACGCTCCACACGGTCCGCCACCTCCCGGGCGACCTCTGGCCGGTGAACGCGGCGGCCGTGGCCTCCGTCCCCCGCCTGTTCGCGGCCAACGAGCGTCTCGTGCTGCTGGGCCAGGCGCGGCGCGGCGGACCGGTGGCGTTCGTGCCCGTGGGCGCGCTCAACGTCGGCTCCATCCGCCTCACGGCGCTGCCCCGCCTGCGCACGAACCGGGCGGTGCTGGGCCCCCGGGCCTGGCGGGGGCTCGCCCTGGCGGGCGAGCGCGGCGACGAGCTGGGCTGGTTCGAGTTCGGCAGCGCCTTCGTGCTGCTGCTCGCGCCCTCGGCCGGCCGCCTGGAGGCGCTCGAGCCGGGCGCGCGTCTGCGGATGGGCCAGGGCGTCGGGCGGCTCGGCCGCGGAGGCTGAGCCACCCGGAGGGGCCGGGGGACGGCGTCAGGCGAGCTCGAGCCGGGCCGTGGACGTGCGCCCCTCCTCGACGTTCAGCTCGAGGTCGCAGAAGCCGGCCCCGGGCCGGTGCGCCGAGAGCAGGTAGCGGCCCGTGGGCAGCCCGCGCACGACGAAGCGCCCCGCCGCGTCGGTGGTCAGGGTCGACTCGTGCCGCGGCCAGGGGCCGGGCGCGTCCAGCCGCCTCCAGGCGAGCAGCGCCTCCGCGCCCGCCGGCGGCGAGCCGCCGAGCACCACGCCCTCGACGGCGCCGCCTTCGGCGGCGAGCAGCACCTCGACCTCGGGTGCGGGGCGGCCCTCCTCCACCACGACGCCGGAGGCCACGACGGGCAGGTAGCTCCCCCCCCACACCGTGACCGTGTAGGTCCCGGGCCGGATGCTCCAGAGCAGCAGCCGCGAGCGCAACGTGCGGCCCACGTGCTCGCGCACGCCGCGCACGGAGGTCTGGCGGTCCAGGACCACGTGGAGCATCGCGGGCAGGGGAGCGCCCCCGCGCGTCTTCACGCGCAGCAGGATGCCCTGCGGCCGGGCGAGCGACACGCGCAGCTGGTCGGTGCCCGTGGGGACGGCCACCGTGCGCGCCTTGACCTGCCCCAACGTGAAGCGCAGGTCGTAGCGCCCCTCCGCCAGCCCCTGGAGGGCGAAGCGGCCGTCGCCGTCGCTCAGCGTCGGCAGCAGGTCGAGGTCGGCGCCGCCGCTGGCCGCCGCCTCGACGCGCACCCCCGCCAGGGGCACGCCCTCGAAGTCGGTGACGATCCCGGCGATGCGACCACCGCCCAACGCCTCGTCCAGGCTGTCGTCGTCACGGGAGAGGCTCACGGCGCACGGGCTCCGTCCGGCCATCCCAGGCCCAGGGCCACGGTAGCGCCTGCGCCGGGCCTGCGGAAGCCGGAAGCCCGGCGCCGCGCCGGAACCGCGGGTGGCGGGTCGGTTCGCGATCCTCACGCCGAGCTTGGGCACACCGACGCGCTGGATGGCCCTCCTCCTGGGCGCCCCGCAAGCGGGGCGC
>CAZPOZ010000359.1:0-4000 GCA_964588235.1 uncultured Planctomycetales bacterium | reverse complement strand
GCGCCGAGCCCCCGAATCCGCCGTTCCCGCCAGGGGCCGCGGGGAAGGTGCGCCCACTCAGGGCGCGCGCTTCAAGCGCACCCGCGTCGCGGCGCCGCCGCCGGGGGGGACGACCACCGCCGGCTCGTCGCCGTCCTGCACCCAGCCCTCCCGCGTCGCCCGCACCCGGTAGGTGCCGGCCGCCAGGTCGGAGAGCGTCGCCACGCCGTCCTCGCCCGAGCGGCCGCCGTCGCCGTCGAAGAGGTTCACCAGCGAGAGCGTGCGCGTGACTGGCGCCCCGCGGGCGTCGGTGAGCGAGAGACGCGCGCCCGCGAGCGGCCGGCCGGCGTCGTCCTCCACCGTCACCGTCACCGAGCCCCCGCGCGAGAGCACGCCGTCCTGCGACGCGCCCGAGGCGCTCACCGTCACCGCGCGCTCGTCGGGCGAGAGCCCGCGAGCCTCGAAGCGCACCGTGTAGGAGCCCGGCACCAGGCCGTGCACCGCGTAGCGGCCGTCGCTGCCCGTGGTCGAGAGCGAGAAGTTGAACACGGGCCGCCCCTGCGCGTCCTTGAGCGAGACCGTCGCGTCCTCGACGGGTGTGCCCTGGTCGTTCGTCACCCGGCCCGTGAGCGTCACGCCCGCCTGCAGGCGCAGGTCGCCCAGGTCGCGGGCCCCGCCCTCCTCCAGCGGGAAGGGCTCGCTCAGGTGCTGGGCGTGCTCCCCGGCGCTCACGCGCAGCACGTAGGTCCCGCCCTCCAGGCCCTTCGCCTCGTAGGTGCCGTCCGTGGCCGTCGTCTTCTGCGCCTTGACGCGCGACCAGACGTCGCCCTCGCCGCCGAGGATCTCCAGCGTCACCCAGGCCCCGGCCACGGGCTCGCCCGCGGCCGAGAGCACGCGGCCCCGCACGGCCGAGCTGCCGAGCGCCACGACCAACGTGCCCGTGAGCGTCTTGTCGTCCACCTCGGCGAAGCGCACGATCGAGTTGCCGTCCAGCGTCTGCACGAAGACGCGCACGCTGCCCGTGGGCACGCCCTCCAGGCGGAACGTGCCGTCGGCGGCCGTCGTCGTGCTCACCTCGGCCCCCGAGCCGCTCGGGTCCTGCACGCGCACCATCGCGCCCGCCGCCGGGGCGCCCGAGAGGCGCACCGAGCCGGTCAGGACGCCGCGGCCCTCGGCGGCCACGTCGAAGTCCACCACCACCGTTCCCTCGGAGCCGACGACGATGCCCGAGCGCACCTCGCCGGGCGCGCCGTTCTCGAACACGCCCGTGCTCACCTGCCAGGTGCCCGCCGTCACCGCCTCGAAGGCGAAGGCGCCCTCGGCGTCGGTGAACACCGTGCGCGGTTCGAACCAGTTCTGGAACAGGTTCACCTGCTCGCCCGCCACGCCCCGGCCCTGCGGCCCGCGCACGTGCCCCACGAGCCGCGCGCCGCGCCCCAGCCGGATCGTGACCGGCTGCGGCTGCGCGGCGGCGGAGGGCGTGCCCTCCCAGACCGTGCTCGCGTAGCGCGGATGGCGCACGTGCAGCTTCACCGTCTCCAGGCCCAGGCCCTTCACCGTGAAGGCGCCGTCGGCGTCCGTGCGCGCGTACTGCTCGCGGTTGGGGCCCGGAGGGAAGCCGCCCATGCGCACGAACACCTCCGCCCCCTCGACGTGGTTGCCGTCGGCGTCGGTCACCACGCCCGTCACCCGGCCCGTGGCGGGCAGGGTGATCGTGGTCTGCGAGGGCTTGCCCAGCTCGACCTTCACCTTGTTGCCCTGGCTGAGCACGCCCGCCTCGTTCCAAGCGTCCAGCGACCAGGCGCCGGGCGTCAGCGGCAGCGAGAAGGTGCCGTCGGCCTTGGCCTTCACCACCTGGCTGTAGACGTAGCCGAAGGGCTCGGCGCTGTGCGGCCGGATCGTGGCGTCGGGCACCGGCTGCCCGGACGCGTCCAGCACGCGGCCCTCGACCGTGCCCGTGCCGCCCAGGCGGATGAGCGTGCCGGCGCTGGGGGAGGTGACGGGGTTCGCCTGGCCCCGGCCGCGGGTGTCCTCGAACGACATCAGCCAGTACCGCCCGGGGCGCAGGCCGTCGAGCGTGAAGGCCCCGTCGGCGCCCGCCGTGGCCATCACGCTGCTCATGAACGAGGGCTGGTGGAACCCCAGCACGCGGGCTCCGGGCACCGGCGCGCCCGTGGCGTCCACCACGCGCCCCTGGATGGCCACGCCGGGCGCCAGCCGCGCCGTGAGCTTCTCCACCCGGCCGCGGGCCACGACCACGGCCGCCCAGGCCAGCGTGCACATCCCCGGGGCGGTGACGGCCACGCTGTACGTCTGCGGCTGCATGGCCGTCAGGCGCGCCAGGCCCTGCTCGTCGCTGACGCCGCTCTTGAACACGGCGTCGCGGACGCCCGCCCGCTCGGGCCCCATCGCCAGGTGCAGGTCCCAGGGCAGCGTGGTCGCCAGCACGCGCGCCCCGGCGAGGGGACGGCCGTCCAGGTCGGTGACCTTCACCTCGAGGCCGTCGGCGAGCTCGGGGCGGGGCAGGAGGTCGATCGTCGGCACCTCGGCGACCGCGCCGCGGGCCAGCAGCGGGGCGACCTCCGTGCGGCCGCGCCAGCCCTCCTTCGAGGCGCGCACGTCGTGCTGGCCCTCGGGGAGCCCGCGGATCTCGTAGCGGCCCTCGGCGTCGGTCCGCAGCGCGGCCCGGAACGGCGGCGGCAGGACCGGCTCCACGCGCGCGCCGGCCAGCGGCGCCCCCGAGCCCGTGACCCGGCCCGTGAGACGCCCGTCGCCCAGGGTCAGCGTGAGCACGCCCACCGGCAGCCCGTCCTCGGCCGTGGCCGGGGCGCGCCGTCCCGCCGGCCCGGCCCCCTCCAGGCGCGGCCCCCCCGCGCCGAGGTCGTCCGCCGCGCCCGCGCCCGCCTCGCGCGCCGGCAGGCCGAGGAGGCCGAGCGGATCCAGCACCAGCAGCAGCGCCCCCGCCGCCGCCAGCGCGAGCAGCACGAGCACGGTCGTCTTCGAGCTCGACATGGCCGCCTCCGATCAGTACGCCCGGGCGAACAGGACCGTGTGCTTGGCGGGGCGCCCCGTGACCAGGCACGCGCGGCCCGCGGGGTCGCGGCCCTCGAAGGGGATGCAGCGGATCGTCGCGTTGCAGCGCTCCTTGACCGCCGCCTCGCTGGCCGCCTCGCCGTCCCAGCCGCCCCGGTACCAGCCCGGCTCGGACTCCAGCCGCGCGGCCAGCTCGTCGAGCGTGGCCACGTCGCGGACGTGCGCGTCGCGGTGCGCCCGCGCCTTGGCCAGCAGGTCGCGCTGCATCTCCTCGAGGATCGCCGGCAGGCGCGTGGCCAGGGCGTCCAGCGTCACGGGCTCCTTGGCGCGGACGTCGCGGCGCACCGTCAGGCAGCCGCCCTTCTCCACGTCCTTGGGGCCGACCTCGATGCGCACGGGCACGCCCTTGCGCTCCCACTCGAAGTACTTGGCGCCCGGCTTCAGGCCGTCGCGGTCGTCCACCTTGGCCGCCAGGCCCAGGCGCTGCACCACCGCCAGCACCTTGTCCACGTGGGCCATCACGGCGGGCTGCTCCTCGCCCTTGCGGTAGATGGGCACGATCACCACGGGCAGCGGCGCCACGCGGGGGGGCAGCACGAGCCCCGTGTCGTCGCTGTGCGCCATCACCAGCCCGCCGATCAGGCGCGTGGAGACGCCCCACGACGTGGCCCAGACGTGCTCGCGCGCGCCCGCGGCGGTCTGGAAGGTGACGTCGAAGGCCTTGGCGAAGTTCTGGCCCAGGAAGTGCGACGTGCCGGCCTGCAGGGCCCAGCCGTTCTGCATCATGGCCTCGATACAGTAGGTGTCCACCGCGCCGGCGAAGCGCTCGCTGCCGGTCTTGACGCCCATCACCACGGGGATGGCCAGGCTCTGCCAGCAGAAGTCCCGGTAGACCTCCAGCATGCGCCGGGTCTCCTGCTCGGCCTCCAGGGCGGTGGCGTGGGCGGTGTGGCCCTCCTGCCACAAGAACTCGGCCGTGCGCAGGAAG
>CAZPOZ010000358.1:0-4001 GCA_964588235.1 uncultured Planctomycetales bacterium | reverse complement strand
TACCGTGGGCGGCGAGAAAATGTCGAAGTCGAAGGGCACCTTCATCCAGGCGGCCACCTATCTCAAACATCTCGACCCGGCATATCTGCGGTACTACTACGCCTCGAAGCTCGGCTCGGCGCTCGATGACCTCGATCTCAATCTCGACGAGTTCGTGTCGAAGGTCAACTCCGACCTCGTGGGCAAGGTGGTGAACCTCGCCAGCCGCACGGCGCGCTTCCTGGAGGGCCGGGGGCTCTCCGCCGCCTACCCGGCCGACGGCGGCCGGTTCGCCGCGGCCGCCGCCGAGGCGGGGCCGATCGCCGCCGCCTACGAGGCCTTCGACTTCGCCGAGGCCATGCGCCGCGTGATGGCGCTGGCCGACCAGGCCAACGCCTACGTCGAGCAGACCGAGCCGTGGAAGCTCAGGAAGGCGCCCGGGCGCGAGCGCGACCTTCAGGACGCGTGCAGCGTGGCGTTGAACCTCTTCCGCCAGCTGGCCGTGTACCTCGCGCCGGTCCTGCCCGACCTGGCCGAGAAGACGGCGGCGTTGCTCGGCCGGCCCCTCGCCCGGTGGGAGGACGCGCAGGAGCCGCTCACCGGCACGCCCGTGGCCGCGTTCGTCCCGATGGCCCAGCGCGTGGAGGCCAGGACGGTGGCTGCCCTGTTCGAGCCCCCGCAGGGCGGGCCCGTCGCCTGACGACCCCGTGGAGCCGCGGCGCCTACCGGGGCGCCGCCTGCGCCTGCCCCAGCAGCCGCACGGCCTGGACGAACAGCATGCGCGCGGTGTTGCGCACGCTCGCGCGCTCGGCCGCGGTGACGGCGCCCCGCGCGACGATCTTCTCCAGGTAGCCGCGGAAGTTCACCACCATCGCCTGGATGGCGTCGGGCGCGCCCCCCTCCACGACCTTGGGCAGGGCCAGGTTCACCAGCCGGAGGATCTCCTGGATCTCCGCCAGCCGGGGCTCGACCTCCTCGCGCCACGTGAGCGGAGCCTGGGCCCCCAGGGCCGACGCGAGCAGGGTGCGCATCGTCTCCACGTGCAGGGCCATCCGCCGGTAGTCGAGCTTGTCGGGCGTGTCCTGAGGCCGGTGGTAGTCGGCGCAGGCGCCCGTGCTGACGAACAGGAACGGGATCCGCTGCTCCTGGAACGGGACGTAGTCGGAGTAGCCGGTGGGCGGCTGGAAGTCGATCCCGAGCACGGCGTGGCGCACGCCGGAGGGCGGGGCGAGGTCCTGGACCACGCGCTCGAGCCACGGGCAGTGCTCGCTGCCCATCAGGAACAGCAGCCCCGGGTCCAGGTCCGCCAACGAGCGGCCCATCTGGTCCAGGGTCAGGAACAGGGCGCACTTCGTGAGCGGCACCGGGGGCTCGGCCACGAAGCGCCGGCTGCCCACGAGCTGCTGCTCCTCCAGGTCGAAGGCCACGACGCACAGCGAACGTGCGAGCCCCTTCTCGCGCAGCACCAGCGCCTCACGGGCCACGAAGCCGCGCACGGCCTCCAGCAGCACCGCCACCCCGGAGGCGTTGTCGTCGGCGCCGGGATGGACCACCCCGTCCTTCACGCCCAGGTGGTCGTAGTGCGCCGAGAGCAGCACGTACTCGCCCACCTCGGCGGCCGTCTGGGGAGGTTCGGGCCACCAGCCGCAGACGTTCCGCACCTCCGGCTGCTCCGGCGTCCCCCCGTGGTCCACGAGGAACGAGGCGCGCCCCGGCAACGGCCGGAGGCCCGCCAGCTCGAGCTGCCGGGCGACGTAGGCCGCGGCCTTGGCCCGGTCTTCCCAGGCGCCGCGCCCCCTGAGCGCGGGTCCCGCCAGGAGCTCCGCGTGCGCGCGCAGCGCGGCCTCGCCCTCGGGCAGCGCGGCCGGGCGGGGCTCGGCGGCCACGCCGCGCAGCGCCACGACCGCCACGATCAGCGCCACCGCCCGTCGCCACCGCTTCCGCACGCGAGCCTCCCCGCCGGCCGCTAGGGCAGGGTGCCATGCGCGTCGAGGTGGCGCGCCAGGATCATGCGCTGGATCTCGCTCGTGCCCTCGCCGATCTCGGTCAGCTTCGCGTCGCGCAGGATGCGCTCGGCGGGCGTCTCGCGCGTGTAGCCGATGCCGCCCAGGATCTGCACGGCGGCGTGCCCGGCGCGCACCGAGACCTCGCTGGCGTACAGCTTGGCCATCGAGGCGGCCTGGGCGTAGTCGAGCCCGTGGTCCTTGCGCCAGGCGGCTTCGTAGACCAGGTTGCGCGCGGCCTGGATCTCCATCGACAGGTCGGCCAGCCGGTGCGCGATGGGCTGCAGGTCGATCAGCCGGGTGCCGAACTGCCGGCGCTCCTTCGCGTAGGGCAGGGCGACGTCCAGCGCCCCCTGGGCCAGGCCCAGGGCCATGGCGCCGATCGAGATGCGCCCGCCCTCCAGGGTCTGCATGAACTGCTTGAAGCCCTTGCCCGGGTCACCCAGGCGCTGGGCCCGCGGGAGGCGGCAGTCGGTGAACACCAGCTCGCGCGTGTCGCTGCCCCGCAGCCCGAGCTTGTCCTCCAGCTTGCCGTAGGCGAGGCCCGGCGTGCCCTTCTCGACCACGAAGGCGCTGATCTGGCTCGTGTCGCCGACGTCGCCGCCCGTGCGCGCCGTGAACACGATCACGCCGGCGTGGGTGCCGTTCGTGCAGTAGATCTTCGTGCCGTTGACGACGTAGACGTCGCCCTGCTCGACGGCCGTCACCTGCGTGGCCTTGGCGTCGGAGCCGGCCCCGGGCTCGGTGAGGGCGAAGGCGGCCAGCATCTCGCCCGAGGCCAGGCGCGGCACCCAGCGCTCCCGCTGCTCGGGCGTGCCGAAGTGGTAGATCGGGCCCGTGCCCAGCGAGGTGTGGGCCGCCACGGTGATCCCGGTCGTGCCGCAGACGCGCGAGAGCTCCTCGACGACCAGCGCGTAGGCGCGGTAGTCCAGGCCCGCGCCGCCGACGTCCTCCGGCCACGGCACTCCCAGCAGGCCCAGGCCGGCCAGCTTGGCGACGGTCTCGTGGGGGAAGCGCTTGTGCTCGTCGAGCTCGGCGGCCAACGGCGCCACCTCGGCGAGGGCGAACTCGCGCACCATGGCCCGCACCTGCTGGTGCTCGTCGGTCAGGAAGGGGCTGGCGTCGGGTCGGGTGCGGGTGTCGAGCATGGGCGTCCGCAGAGGCAGCAGGAAGGGCGGGGGGAGACGGGCAGGGGCGGCCTGCCAGGGTGGGGTCGGGGTCCGACATCGGGCCCCGGCACCCGTCCGCCGGCCGGGGCGCGCACGGGGAGGAGCGGGGACGAGGGGGAGGAGCGGGGAGGAGGGTCGTCTACGACCCGGCGGCCGCCCGGCGCTCGCGGACGGCCTCGCGGACGTAGGTCACCAGGTCGCTGAGCGGCGTCCCGGGACCGAACAAACGGCCAACACCCAGGCGCTCCAGCGCCTGGGCGTCTTCGGGGGGGATGATACCACCCCCGGTCAACAGCACCGATGCGGCCCCCCGCTCGCGCAGCAGGGCCAGCACCCGGGGGAAGAGGGTCATGTGGGCCCCGGAGTGGATCGAGAGGCCCACCGCGTCCACGTCCTCCTGCAGGGCGGCCTCCACCACCATCTCCGGGGTCTGGCGCAGCCCCGTGTACACGACCTCGAAGCCCGCGTCGCGCAGCGCCGCCGCGACGACCTTGGCGCCCCGGTCGTGCCCGTCCAGGCCGGCCTTGGCCACCAGCACGCGGATCGGCCGCTCGGCGGGAGGGGCGCTCATCGCCGCCCATCCTCCCCGACGGGGCCCGGGCTGGCCAGCCGGGCGGCGGCCGCCCGCAGGCCGATGCGGCCGGCGAGCACGTCGGCGACGACCTCGTCGAGCGCGGCCTGGCGGCCGGCCCACCAGGCGGCCGCGCGGCGCCGGTCCACCTCGGCCACCAGGCGTCGGGTGACGCGCTCGGCCCGCCGCGCCGCCAGCGCGGCGGCCGGCGCGGCGCCCGTGCGGACGTCGATGGCCGCTCGCAGGGCCGGCACGCCCTCGCCGGTGGTGGCCACCGTG
>CAZPOZ010000357.1:0-4007 GCA_964588235.1 uncultured Planctomycetales bacterium | reverse complement strand
CTTGAGGCGCGTCGTCGTCGTCATCGGCCTTCCGCTACCGGCCCAGCGCGCCGGTCGCTTGGGCAAGGCCTGCAGAGGCCCTGCGTAGGCCCTTCCGCGGGAGAGGTCTCGCCCTCCGAAGGGCCCTACCTCTAACTTGGTGGCCATGGGGTTCAGCCGCGCCGCAGGCGGAAGAGGCGCACGGAGGCGCTCTCGGCGAGCGCAGGCAGCGCCCGCGCCTCGACCAGGGTGAGGCCCCGGGCGGCGGCGACCGTCGGGAAGGCCTCGGCGTGCCGGCGCCCGGGGTCGGTGATCCAGGCCTCGCCGTCGTCGGTCAGGTGTTGCGCCAGGAAGCGGGCCACGGGAACCGCGTTGCGCTCCTCGTAGAGCACGTCGGCAGCCAGGATGCGGTAGTAGCAGCCCAGCAGCGGGGGCGGGTCGCGCCAGTCGCAGGCCACGAAGCGGCGCAGCCTGAGGCCCAGGCGCTCCGCCCCGGCCTCGACCAGGGCCTGCGCCTCCGGCGCCCAGTCCAGGCAGGTCACCTCCGCCCCGCGTCGCGCGGCCGCCAAGCCGGCCGCGCCGCAGCCGCAGCCCAGGTCGAGCACCGCGCGGCCGCCGAGCGCGGGCCCCTCGGCCACGGCCCGGGCCAGCGCCTCGCCCGCAGGCCAGAGCAGGGCGTAGTAGGGCATGCGCTCGTCGCTGGCGGCGAAGGTGGCGTCGTCCATGCGGTCGAGCAGCGCGTCGGGGTCGTCGAGCACGTAGGCGCCCAGCGGCCCGGCGCCGGGGGCGACCTCGATCGGGTGCCAGACGGCGCCCGGGGGCTCGGTGTAGGGCTCGCGGACGGGGCGCATGGGACGGGTGTGCCAGTGTGGCATGGTGCCCGCCGGCCCGGGGGCTTCGCCGGGGGAGCCCGGCGGGGGGACCTCGGCCGGCGGGACCGGTTTCGCGTGCAGGGGGCTCCCGACCCCGCTATACGCGAGTCCTGGTCGGCCCCCTTCCCGCCGACCTCACGTCCCTCCGACCCTCTTGGAGTCCTGCGCAGCGATGAGCGGCATCCGCACGGTGTTCCTGCTGACCCTCCTGACCGCCGTCCTGGTGGGCGGGGCCGGCCTGCTCGGCTTCGGCCGCACCGGCATGGTCGTGGCCTTCGCCATCGGCCTGGGCCTGAACCTGATCAACTACTGGTTCTCCTCGACGCTGATCCTGAAGGCCTACGGCGCGAAGGTGCTGGAGCCCGGCACCCCCGAGGCCGCCGAGCATCAGTGGCTGATCGACGACGTGCACGCCATGGCCCAGCGCGCCGGCCTGCCGCCGCCGCGCGTGGCGCTGATCCCCAACGACGCGCCCAACGCCTTCGCCACGGGGCGCAACCCCGCGAACGCGGTCGTGGCGGCCACCACCGGCCTGCTGGGCCTCCTGGACCGCCGCCAGGTGCGCGCCGTGATGGGCCACGAGCTCGGCCACGTGAAGAACCGCGACATGCTCACGATGACGATCGTGGCCGGCGCGGTGAGCGCGATCGGCTTCCTGGCCCAGATGGGCCAGTGGACCGCCTTCACGGGCGGGCACCGCGACCACGACGGCGACGGGCGTGGCGACGGGCCCAACCCGATCGTGGTGCTGCTCGTGGCCCTCCTCGCCCCCCTGGTGGCGATGCTCGTGCAGATGGCGATCAGCCGCGCGCGCGAGTACGGCGCCGACGACGAGGGCTCCGCCCTGTCGGGCGACCCGGCGGCGCTGGCCAGCGCGCTGGGCCGGCTGCACGCCGCGATCCCCCACGCCCCGCCGCTGACCCAGAGCGGGGCCACGGCCCACCTGATGATCGCCAACCCGTTCCTCGGGCGCGGCCTGGCCACCTTGTTCAGCACCCATCCCCCCGCCGAGGTGCGCATCTCGAGGCTGCTCGCGCTGGCGGAGGCCCAGGCGGCACGTTCGGCCCCGGTCCGCGAGCGCACCTTCTTCTGACCGGGCTTCGGACCGGGGTTCGGATCGGGGTTCGGCGCAGGCCCGGGACCGCGCGCTCCTCGGGGTCCATAATAGACTGATCGGTCTATTTTAAGGCTCCGGCGGGGGCAGCCCCCGAGGGGCGAGGCGAAGTTCGGCCCTCGGAGGGCCAGCGCCCCGTTTCCCCCCTTCCCGCCGAGAGGGTCTTTCCGCAGAATCCCCGGGCGCCGGACACCTGCTCCGGACCACCTGCTCCGGATCGGCGGAGCCCCCGGGACCCCCATGGGCTGGTTCATCGTAGACGGCCACCAAGACATCGCCACCGCGCTCCTGGAGGCGCGGGACCGCGACTTCGGGGCCCCCGCGCCGCCGGGGCAGGCGCTCTCGCTGGCCGACGCCAAGCGGGGCGGCCTCGCCGTGATCCTCGGCACGATCTTCGCACCGGAGGGCTACTGGAAGGGCGAGGTGCCCACCGAGGCAGCCGAACGGCAGATGCGCTGCTACGAGGGCCTGCTCGCGCGGCACGAGCGCGACCTGTTCCGGGTCGAGAGCCGGGGCGACCTGTCGCTGTGCCGCCCCGGCGGCCCCATCGGCCTGCTGCACCTGATGGAGGGGGCCGACCCGCTGCGCTCGCCGCGCGAGCTCGCGCGCTGGGTGGAGCGCGGGGTGCGCGTCGTCGGTCCCGCCTGGAACACGCCCAACCGCTACAGCGGCGGCGCCAAGGACGACCAGGGCCTGACGCGCGACGGGCACGCCCTGCTCGACGAGATGCGCGCGCTGGACGTGATCCCCGACCTCTCGCACCTCAACCCCCGCGCCTTCGCCGACGTGCTGGCGCACGACGGCGGCGTCGTGGTGGCGAGCCACAGCAACGCGCACGCGCTCCAACCCCACCGCCGCAACCTGACCGACGACCAGATCCGGCAGGTGGCCGCGCGCGACGGCCTGGTGGGCGTGGTGCTCTACGGACCGTTCCTGGGGCAGGGGCCGACGGGCATCGAGACGATCGTGGCCCACATCCTCCACATGGTCGGCCTCGTCGGCGCCGACCACGTGGGGCTGGGCAGCGACCTGGACGGCGGGTTCACCACGAAGGACGTCCCGCAGGGGATCGAGACGGTCGCCGACCTCCGGCGCATCGGCGAGGCACTGGGCGCGCGCGACGTGCCCGAGCCCGACATCGAGAAGATCCTCGGCGGCAACTGGCTCCGGCTCCTGCGACGCGTGCTGCCCGAGTAGCCGCGCCCGCCTGCGCAAGGGGGCAGCCCCACCCCGTTCCCGTAGCATCGGCGCGCGATGGCTCCCCCCGCCGAACCCGTCGTGCGCTTCGAGTCGGTCACGAAGCGCTTCGGCGGCTTCACCGCCGTGGACGACGTCTCCTTCCGCGTCGGGCGCGGCTCGATCTTCGGCATCCTCGGCAGCAACGGCGCCGGGAAGACCACCACGATCCGCATGCTGATGAACATCTTCCGGCCCGACGCGGGCCGCGTGGAGGTGCTCGGCTCGCAGGTGGACGAGGCCACCAAGCCGCGCGTGGGCTACCTGCCCGAGGAGCGCGGGCTGTACAAGAAGATGCGCCTGCTCGACGCCCTGCGCTTCTTCGGCCGCATCAAGGGGCGCGACCTCGCCTTCCTCGACCCGCGCATCGACGACTGGCTAGGCCGCATGGGCCTGTCGGGCTGGAAGCACCGCCGCGTCGAGGAGCTCTCCAAGGGCATGGCGCAGAAGCTCCAGTTCGTGGTCACCGTCGTGCACGGCCCCGAGCTGCTGGTGCTGGACGAGCCGACCTCGGGCCTGGACCCGGTCAACCGCGACGTGCTGCGCGACGCCGTCCTGGGCCTCAAGCGCGAGGGCACGACGGTCGTGTTCTGCACGCACGTGATGGAGCAGGCGGAGCAGCTCTGCGACGAGCTGATCCTCGTGCACCACGGCCAGGTGCGCCTGTCGGGCACCCCGCAGGCCGTGCGGTCCTCGGAGGGGCGCGAGGCCGTGCGCGTGCGCCACCGCCTCCGGCCCGGAAAGGACCTCGCCGGGCTGCCGGGGGTGCGCGCGCTGGACGACCGGGGGCAGGAGGCCGAGCTGCT
>CAZPOZ010000356.1:0-4008 GCA_964588235.1 uncultured Planctomycetales bacterium | reverse complement strand
CCTGCGCGCGAGCGGCGCGCTGGGCTGGGGGCGCTCAGGCCCGCATCGGCTCGTTGCGTAGGCCGCATACGCGGCCTCGCCGCTGCGGGCCTTCCGCCGCCCATCCAGCGCCCCGGTGTGCCCCAGTCCAGCGTCCCGAGGGCAAAGTAGGACACGACCCGCGCCCGCCCCCCGGCGTGGCCGGGGCCCGCCCGCCCGGTCCCGCGGCGGCGCTGCTCGCCGCCGCCCTGCTCGCCGCCGCCCTGGTCGCGCGCCGCGGCGAGCGCGGGACCGGCGCACGCGGCCCCGCGCCCGCCGAGGCCGAACGCCGCCCGGTCGTGTCCGAGGACCCGCTCGCGCCCGCGGCCCGCTGCGCGCGCTGCCATCCGCACGAGGCGCAGGCCTGGGTGCGCTCCGCGCACGCCCAGCAGGCCCGTCCGCGGCAGCAGCCCCCGGGCGGAGCCGACCTCGCCGTGGGCTCGCGCTGGATGCAGGCCTACATGCGGCGCGACGCCGAAGGGCTCCATCGCATCGTGCCCCGCTGCTACGACCTGCGCGACGGGCTCTGGCGCGAGGTGCCGCTCGTGCTGGCCGAGATCGGCGGCGAGGGCGCGGGGGTGATCCCCCACGCGCCGGTGGACCTCGCCCCGCGCTCCTTCGACCTCGACTGCAGCGGCTGCCACGCCAGCGGCCCCCGGCTGGCGCTGGACCCCGCCACGGGCCACCACGCCACGGCCTGGCGCGGGATCGCGCTGGACTGCGAGACCTGCCACGGAGGCACGCCCGACCACGGCGAGGGGCAGCAGGGCCGGGCGGTGCCGCTGGGCAGCCTCACCCCGCGGGCGCGCACGATGGTCTGCGGGCGCTGCCACGGCGGGCCGGCGGTGGCCGGCGACCTGGAGCCCGCCGACGCAGCCCATTTCGTCACCCGGCTGGGCGAGCGCAACGGCATCTACCCCGACGGCACCGCCGCGGGGCAGATCTACCAGGTCGGCGCCTTCGTCCGCAGCCCCTGCCACGTCGAGGGCGGCCTCGCGTGCAGCGACTGCCACGAGCCCCACGCGCTGGGGCCGATCCAGGTCGAAGGCTCGGACGGGATGTGCGTGCGCTGCCACGCCGACCACGCCAGCCCCGTCCACACGCACCACCCGCCGCAGAGCGCCGGCGCGCGCTGCATCGAATGCCACATGCCGCGGCTGCTCGGGGGCCTCATGCGCCACCAGCGCGAGCACCGCATCGGCGTGCCCCTGCCGCAGCTGCCCGACGTCCCCGACGCCTGCACGGCCTGCCATCGCGACCGCGACGAGGCCTGGGCCGACGCCGCCTGGCGGCGGTGGTGGGGCGAGCCCCCGCGCGAGCGCCTGGCCTCCGCCGCCGCGCTCGCGGCCGCGCGCCGCGGGGCCGGCGAGCGCGCGGCGCTGCGCCGCGCGCTGCTCTCCCCCGACGGGTTCACCCGCGCCGCCGTGCTCTCGCACCTCCCCGAGGCGGCGGCCGCCCTCGCCGGCGACCCGCTGCCCGAGGTGCGGTTGGCCGCCGTGCACGCGCTCGAGCTCCAACCCGGCGGCACCGCCGCGCTCGAACGGTACGCCGAGGACGCGCACCCCTTCGTGCGCGCCTCGGCGTGGCTGGCGCTGGCGCAGCGCGGCACGCCGATCCCCGAGGCCCGGCGCGCCGACGTGGCCCTGGCCGCCCGGCTGGACCGCGCCGAGGTGCTCGGCCGTCGCGCGCTCGCGCGCTGGGCGCTCGAGGGGTCGCGCTGGGACGAAGCCGAGCGCTGGCTGCTCGAGTGGCTGGCCCTGGCCCCGCGCAACGCCGAGGCCTGGTTCCTGCTGGCCGACGTCGCCTACGAGCGGGCGGCGGCCGAGCGGGTCGCCGCGGCCGCGCTCCACGGGGTCCGTGCCGCCTTCGCCTCCGGCCTGCCGCCCGAACTTGCCGCCGCGCAGGTGGAGGAGGCGGCGGCCGCCGCCGTGCAACGGGGTCGTCGCGGCGTGGCGCACGCCGTGCTGGGCGCGGCGGCCGAGCACGCCCCGCTGGGCGAGCTGCGCGGCCGCTTCGGGCGCCTGCTCGAGCGGCTGCGACGCACGCCCTGAGGCGCAGCCGGGTCCGCACCGGCGACGAGGGGCGGTTGCCGTGGGCAGCGGCTGCGGCCCGGTCGCGACGTTCCCGTTGCAGCGACCCCGTGGAGCGCGCGCGCCGCCCGCGCCCGGGAATGCGCGTCGTCGCCGGCCGTTGGCCCCGATGCCGGCCGCCCCGCCGGCAGGAGCGCCGACCATGCACGACGCCGCACGGGACGATCGCTCGCGGGCGCCGACGGCGCCCTACCGGCGCGTCGCGCGCGCGGGCGACGCGCGCTACGCCGAGCCGGGGAGCACGCGCACGGTGCGCGTCGGCCCGGCCGTGTTCGGCGGCGACGCCCCGGTGATCGTGGCCGGTCCCTGCGCGGTCGAGTCCCGGGCTCAGACGCTGGCCATCGCGCGGGCCTGCAAGGACGCCGGCGCCCAGCTGCTGCGCGGAGGCGCGTTCAAGCCGCGCACCAGCCCCTACGACTTCCAGGGCCTGGGGCGCGCGGGCCTGGACGTCCTGGCCGAGGCCCGCGAGGTGACGGGCCTGCCGATCGTCACGGAGGTGCTCGACCCCCGTCAGGTCGGGCTCGTGGCCGAGGTGGCCGACATGCTGCAGATCGGGGCCCGCAACCTGCAGAACGTGCCCCTGCTGCGCGAGGTGGGGCGGGCGGGGCGGCCCGTGCTGCTCAAGCGCCACTGGGCGGCCACGCTGACCGAGTGGCTCTGCGCGGCCGAGTACGTGGCGCTGGAGGGCACGCTGGACGTCGTGCTCTGCGAGCGGGGCATCCGCACCTACACCCAGGGCGAGTACAACCGCAACACGCTCGACCTGAACGTCGTGCCGGCGGTGCGCGCGCTCTCGTTCCTGCCCGTGGTCGTGGATCCGAGCCACGCGACCGGCGACGCCGCGCTCGTGCCCGCCGCCTCGCTGGCGGCGCTGGCCGCGGGCGCGCACGGCCTGATCGTCGAGGTGATCGACGAGGGCACGCGCGTGAGCGACGTGCTCTGCGACGGCCCGCAGTCGGTCCGGCCGAGCGTCCTCAAGGCCCTCGTGGCGCAGGCCGCCGCGCAGGCGGAGGCGCTGGCCGCGCGCCCCGCGGCCGAGGCGCACGCGTGAGGCGCGGGCGCCTCCCCCTCCTCGTGGGGGGATGCGCCCTGGCCGTCGTCGCAACGCTGGCGTTGCGCGCGCGCGCGCCCGCGCCCGCCGGCCCCGACGCCCGCGTCCACCCGGCCCCCTCCGCCCCGCCCTCGGCGCCGCCGGCCGGCCCCGCCTCCGCGCCGCTCTTGACCGAGGCGCCCGGCGCCGCCGGCCTCGCCTTCACGCACCACCTGGGCGACGAGCGCATGGACAACCTGCTCGAGAGCGTGGGCTCGGGCGGCGGCGTGCTCGACGCCGACGGCGACGGCGCGATGGACGTCTACCTGGTCGATCAGGGCTGGCAGGCCGGCGTGAGCAGCCGGCCCGAGCCGGCCGGGCCCGCGCCGTGCCGCCTGTTCCGCAACCGCGGCGACGGCAGCTTCGAGGACGTGACCGCCCGGGCCGGCGTGGGCGCGGGCGGCTTCGCCTTCGGCGCCCTGGCGGGCGACGTGGACGGCGACGGCCACACCGACCTCTACGTGCTGGCGGCCGGCCCCAACCGCCTGTACCGCAACCGGGGCGACGGCACCTTCGAGGACGCCACGGCCCGCGCGGGGCTGGTCGAGCCGCGCTGCTCCGTGGCCGGCGCGTTCCTCGACGCCGACGGCGACGGAGACCTGGACCTCTACGTGGGCAACTACGTGGCCTTCGACCCGGTCTACCGGCTGCACTACGCCCCCGACGGCTTCCCCGGGCCGCTGGCGTACGCCGCCGAGCCCGACGCGCTCTACCTCAACCGCGGCGACGGCACCTTCGAGGACGTCTCGGCCACCGCCGGCCTGGCGGCGAGCCCCGGCCGCGCCATGGGCGTGTCGGTGCTCGACGCCG
>CAZPOZ010000355.1:0-4022 GCA_964588235.1 uncultured Planctomycetales bacterium | reverse complement strand
GGCGTCGGGCGCCGCGCCGCGGCGTTCGGCGTCGGACTCGGCCTGCGTGGCCACGTGGTCGGCCAGGATCGCCACCACGCGCGCCAGGATCGCCGTGGAGCGGAACAGGTAGCGGAAGGTCATGCCCATCCCGCCGCGGCGGAGGTCGTCGTGCACCTGGGCGGTGAGCCGGGCGACCCGGCGGAGCGAGTGGCGGCTGGCCATCCGCCCATTCTACGGGCGTTCGTCCCCGTGCGAAGCCCGGTCCGGCGCCGCCTGCCCGGGCGAGGGGGCCAGGCGGGCGAGCGCCTCGGCCGCCCAGAAGCGCACGGGGGCGACGGGGTCCTCGAGGAGCCTCCGCAGCGGGCCGACCGCGTGGAGCGCGCCGATCCGGCCCAGGGCCGTGGCGGCCTGGGCCCGCACCATGGGATCCTCGTCCCCGAGCCGGCCCAGCAGCGCGGGCGCCGCGGCGGCCACGTCGGGCCCCTGGCGCCCGAGCGCCCGCGCCGCCACGGCGCGCTGGCGCGGGTCGGCCGAGGCCAGCAGGGCCAGCGCCTCCTCCAGGCTCTGCGGCTCGCGGGCGTGCTCCGGCCCCTTCACCGGCCGCTCCCCGCCGGGGCCCGCACGCGGCCGAGCGCATGGGCGGCGCGGGCCCGCACGTAGGCGTCGGGGGCCCCGGCGAGCCGTTCCAGGTGGGGCAGGGCCGCCGCGGCGGCCGGCCCCAGCGCCGCCAGGGCCTCCAGCGCCAACACGCGCTGGTCGGAGCGCCCCAGCGCGGCCACCAGCTCGGGCACGGCCGGAGCCGCGGCGGCGCCGAGCAGCGACAGGGCGTGCAGCGCGCGCACGGCCGGCTCGCCCGGGGGGCCGGCGACCAGCGCCCGCAGGCCCTCCACCGCGGGGCCGGCCTCGCCCGTGAGGCGCCAGCGGGCCACCAGCAGCGGCACCCGCGCTGCCGCCCGCGCCTCCCCGGCGGCGGCCGCCAGCGCGGCGTCGAGCGCGGGCAGGGCCGCGGCGGCGCGCGGCCCGAGCAGGCCGAGGGCTTCGGCCGCGGCGCCGGCCACGGGCCCGTGCTCGGAGGCGAGCAGCGCCGCCAGCCGGGGCACGAGCGGCGCGGCGGCGGCCCCGGCCTCGCCCAGGCTGCGGGCGGCGGCGGCCACCACGAACGGGTTCGGGTCGGCCAGCGCGGCCGTGAGCGCCGCCACGGTCTCGGGGTCGTGGGCCGCGCCGCGCCCGAGCCCCTCGGCGGCCTGGCGCCGCACGGCGTAGTCGCCGTCGCCGAGGGCGGCGCGCAGACGCGCGGCCGTGGCCGGCTCGGCCGGCGCGGCGCGCACCAGCGCCCGCAGCGCCGCGGAGCGCACGCCGGGGTCGGCGTGCCCGACGTAGGGCAGCACGCTCGGGGCGGCCTCGCGGCCGAGCCTCCCGAGCGCCAGCACCGCCTGCGTGACCACCCCCGGCGGGCCGCTGGCGAGCAGCGCCGCCATCGCCTCCGCGGCCGGGAGCCCCCGGGGCCCGAGCCCGCCCAGCGCGGCCAACGCGCCCTCCACCACGGTGGGGCTCTCGTCGGCCAGGGCCTCCACCAGCCCTGGGACGCCCAGCCGGCCCGCGCTGCCCAGGGAGGCCACCGCCAGCCGCCTCAGCTCGACGTCCTCGGCGCTGCGGCGCACGGAGGCCAGCCGCTCGGCCACCTCCCGGGGCGCCTCCGAGGCCAGGACCCCCAACGCCGTGGCCGCCGCGCGGCGCTCCGAGAGCGGGCGCGTCGGGTCGGCCACGGCCGCGCTCCACTCGCTCCAGGTGAGGTCCTGGAACCGTCGCTCGCCCCCGCAGGCGCTCAGCAGCAGCGCGCCGGCGAGCAGCGCGCACGCCAGCAGCGTGCCGGAGGGCCGGGCAGGGGGGCGCGGTCGGCGCACGCCGAGAGACTACCCCCAGCCTGCGCGCGGCCGCACCCGCGGGCGACGTACCTTCTCGGGCATGGACCCCACGAGCCGACCGGAGCCGCCCCCTGCCGCCGACCCCGCGCGGCCCCCGGGCCCGCGACCGCTGGACGGCGTGCGCGTGCTGGAGGTGGGGCAGCTGATGGCGGGGCCGTACGCGGGCACGATCCTGGCGTACTTCGGCGCCGACGTGGTCAAGGTCGAGCCGCCCGGCGTAGGCGACCCCGTGCGCAGCTGGCGCGTGCTCGACGACGACGGGACCTCGCTGTGGTGGCGCAGCCTCGCGCGCAACAAGCGCTGCATCGTGGCCGACCTGCGCACCGCGGAGGGCCGCGACCTCGTCGAGCGCCTGGCCGGCGCCGCCGACGTGCTGATCGAGAACTTCCGCCCCGGGACGATGGAGGGCTGGGGGCTCGGGCCCGACGAGCTGCGCGCCCGGCACCCGCAGCTGGTCTACGCCCGCGTGAGCGGCTACGGGCAGACGGGCCCCTACGCGCGCCGCCCCGGCTTCGCCGCCGTGGCGGAGGCCGTGGGCGGGCTGCGGCACCTGACGGGCAACCCGGGCGAGCTGCCGCTGCGGCCCAACCTCTCCCTGGGCGACACCCTGGCGGCGTTCCACTGCGCGCTGGGCGTGCTGCTCGCGCTGCTGCACCGCGAGCGCGCGGCGGGGCGCCCCGGGCAGGTGATCGACGTCTCGATCGTCGAGAGCGTGTTCGGCGTGCTCGAGAGCGCCGTGCCCGAGTGCGACCGCCGCGGCGTCGTGCGGGGCCCGTCGGGCACCACGATCACGGGCGTCGTGCCGACGAACGCCTACCCCTGCCGCGACGGGCGTCCCGTCGTGATCGGGGCCAACGGTGACTCGATCTTCGTCCGCCTGATGGAGGCCATCGGCCGGGCCGACCTGGCCGCCGACCCGGCCCTGGCCACGAACGCCGGGCGCGTGCCGCGGGCGGCGGAGATCGACGCCGCCATCGCCGCCTTCACCCGGCGTCACGCGCGCGACGAGGTGCTGGCGCTGCTGGAGCGGGCCGAGGTGCCTGCGGGGCCGATCCAGTCGGTGGCCGACCTGCTGGCCGACCCGCACGTCCAGGCCCGCGGGATGGTGGAGCGCGTGCCCTCGGGCGGTCGGCCGCTGGCGCTGCCGGCGATCTTCCCCCGCCTGGGCTCCACCCCCGGACGCACGACCTGGGCGGGACCCGACCTCGCGGCCCACCAGGCCGAGGTGCTGGCCGACTGGCTGCCGGCGGACGTCGGGCCGGGCGCTACGATGGGACGCTGCGCGCGCCCCGGTAGCTCAACTGGATAGAGCAGGGGGTTTCTAACCCCCAGGTTGCGGGTTCGATCCCTGCCCGGGGCACTCCCCGTCCCGCCGGCGACGTGGCTCAGTCCACGCGCCACAGCACGTGGAAGCCGCCCGGCGACTCCACCACGCGCGGGCAGACCGAGCCGGGCGGCGTGGCGAGCAGGGCCTCCTCGAGCTCGGGGGTCAACGAGCCCCGGGCCACCGAGCCCAGCGAGCCGCGCTCGCCCACCGTGGACGGCTCGTCGCTGTAGGCCCGCACGAGGGCGTCCCAACGGCCGAGATCGGCCAGGGCCTGCGCCAGCGCCTTCTCCGCCAGCGCCAGCGCCTCCGGGCGCAGGCGGGTGAGCGACAGCGGCCGGTCGCGGCTCTCGACGTGCTGCACGAGCACGTGGCGCACGACGCTGCGCAGCGCGCGTCCACGCTGGAAGACGCCCCAGCCCTGGCGCGTGTCGACGGGCGCCTCGAGCCAGGCGCCCTCGGCCACCCGCGAGAGCGCCTCGTGGATCTCGAGCGTCCCGGCGCTCAGGCCCAGGAGCTCGATGAAGCCGTCCGGGCGCGCCTGGCCTGCGGTGGGGCCGTGCCGCGCGCGGGCCTGCTCCAGCGTGAGCGCGCCCGCGCGCAGCGCGGCCAGCGCCTGCTCGGCCTGCGCGCGGGCCTGCTCCTTCGTGCGGCCCTCCCCGCCCTCGAGCCCCTCGTAGGGCAGGGAGAAGCCCATCAGGGGCAGGCGCCAGCGGGCCTCGAGGCGGCGGCCCTCCTCGTAGGGGTGGCGCAGCAGCAGGTACCAGCCCAGCGCGGTCTGCACGGGCTTG
>CAZPOZ010000354.1:1393-4031 GCA_964588235.1 uncultured Planctomycetales bacterium | reverse complement strand
GGAGGGCTCGGCCTTGCGCGCCGCGAGCAGCGGAATCGAATGTGGGGCGCCGATGGACGACAGCCGGGCCGCGACCAAGAAGCGGACTGCCCCTTCGGAGGGACCTACCCTGTCGGGTACTTGACGGGCCAGGTCATTTCGATATTCTTACGAATGTGGTGAATCCTGCGCCCGACATCGAACAGGACCTGGACGGCACCTGCCAGGTCTTCGTCTTCGACCAAAAGCGTGTCGACCACGCCCGCGAGCTGCTCCTCCCCGCCGAGCAGGCGCAGGATGTGGCGGAGCTTTTCAAGGCCCTCGCGCACCCGACGCGGATCCAGATTCTGCGAGCGCTCGGGGAGCAGGAGCTCTGTGTCTGCGACCTGGCACAGGTCCTCGGGCTGTCCGTGTCCGCTACCTCCTACCAGCTCCAGATCCTGCGGCGAGTGAAGCTCGTGCGCTACCGCAGCGAAGGCAAGCTCGCCTACTACAGCGTCGCCGGCGAGCTGGCGCGAAGACTGCTGCGCTCTGCGGCCCACTGGCCAGCGGCGGCGAAGGCCACGCGATGAGGAAGATTCCGCCCGCTCTTCTCTTGCTGGCACTGCTGCTCTCTGCGCTGCCGTGGGAAGCTCTGGCGGCGGTATCGAAGGTCGCGGCGGTGAGGGGCGCCGCCGTAACGGCTCCCGAGAGCACTGGCGCGCAAGGTGCCGGCGAAGACTGCTGCGTCTGTCTTTGCTTCTCGACGTCAGGTT
Organism: uncultured Planctomycetales bacterium; assembly: GCA_964588235.1. Taxonomy (GTDB): domain Bacteria; phylum Planctomycetota; class PLA2; order PLA2; family JAEUHO01; genus CAZPOZ01. The sequence goes on along the minus strand of CAZPOZ010000354.1, from coordinate 3,297 downwards.
CGCTCCATCCGGCGATAGCCAAGGTCTCAGGGAGCTTCGAGCTGCTCCCGCAGCGGAAGATCGCGGTCCCCGGCCGCGAGAACGGCGCGCCCCAGGCGCCTCTCCGCCTCGTCTTCCACCCTCCGCGCCAGGCCTGAAGCCCCGCGAGCTCGGCCTGGATGCGACCGCGCGCCGAAGCGCGGCCGGTGCGGCGTACAGCGCCACGGAGAGGAGAGGAATGCGATCCCGCTTGTACTGGAGCCTTACCGCGACGGCATGGATGGCCATGTCCGCTGCCGCCAGCGCCCAGGAGCCTGCGCTCACGTTGGCTCGGGCGCTGGAGCTCGCGCACGCCCGCAGCCCGCTGCTCGCGGCCGTCCGGCAGGCGCCGGCGGAAGCGCGCGGCGAGCTCACCGACGCTCGCCTGCCGCTGCGCGAGAACCCGGAGCTGGAAGCCTCGGCCGGCCCGCGGAGCGCCAGCGGGGCCGATCCTGGAAGTACCGACGCCGGCGTCGGCATCGAGCAACGCTTCGAGATCGGCGGCCAGCGCCGGCACCGGATCGAGAGCGCCGAAGCGCGAGTCGCGGCGGCGGAGGCCGAGGCCGAAGAAGCGTCGCGGACAATCGACTTGGCCGTGGCCGAGACGTTCTACGAGGCCGTCGCGGCGCAGGCCGCCGTGGAGCTTCTCGAAGAGGCGGAGCGCCTCGCCGCGGCCCTCGAAGACGCGGCGCGCCGGCGGCTGGAAGCCGGCGAGGCCGCGCCACTCGAGCTGAACACGGCACGCGTTCGGCGCGCCGAGGCCGCCCGCCAAGTGGCCGCCGCGAGGGCGGCGTGGCAAGAGAGCCTGACCGGGCTGGCAGAAACTCTCGGCATCCCCCCGGCGGAACCGTTGGCGCCGCAGAGCGAGATCGCGCTCGGTGCGGCGTTCGCGACCGAGCGCGAGTTGCTCACCCGCGCGCTCGAGCAGCGGCCGGATCTGCGGGCCGCGCAGCGGGCGCTCGAGGCTGCCCGGGCCGCGGTCGCTCTCGCCGATGCCGAGGCCGTGCCCGACATCGGCATCGCGGTCTCGGCGGAGCGTGACGAGGGGCAGGACGTCCTGCTCGCCGGCATTCGCATTCCCCTCCCCCTGGTGCAGCGCAATCAAGGCGAGCGCGAGACGAGCCGCGCGACGCTGGCGCGGCGCCAGGCCGAGCTCGGGCGCGCGCAGCTCGCCGTGGAAGCCGACGTGCACCGCGCCTGGGAGGCCTACCAGGCCGCACTGACCGCGTGGCGCATCTACGACAGCGAGACGCTCGGTGCCCTGAGCGAGAGCGAGCTGCTGCTGGAGAAGGCCTTCGCGGCCGGCGAGGTGAGCCATACGGAGGTCGTCGTCGTGCAGCGGGAGCTGCTCGAAGGTCGTCTCGGCCGCCTCGAAGCTCGGCGCGCGCTCGCCACGGCCGTCGCGCGGCTCCTCGCCGCGGCGCACCTCCCACAGACACTTGCCGAGAGAGGAGAGATCCGATGAAAGCGCGCGAGCTGGGCCTCGCTTCACTGGCGATCGCCGCCCTGATGATGGTGGCGATCACGCTCGGCGGTTGCGGCAAGAGTGAGCGGCGGGAGCCCGCCGAGGAGGAATCGGCAGAGCACGAGCCGCCGTCGGAAGAGGGCGAAACGTTGCCGGAGCGCGTCGAGCTGGATGCCGAGGCGTACGAAGCCCTCGGTCTGGGTTTCGCGACCGTCGAGCGGCGACCGCTCGCGCCGGTGATCGAGGTGCCAGCGGAGCTCGCGCCGGCCCCCGACCGGCAGGCGACGATCGGGCCGCGAGTCGCCGGTCGAGTCGTTCGCGTGCTGGTCAACATCGGCGACCGGGTGGGCGCCGGCTCGCCGCTCCTGGTCCTCGAGAGCACCGAGGTGGGCGAAGCTCGCGCCGACTTCTTCGCCGACCA